>DASZKM010000170.1:0-3848 GCA_035947055.1 Actinomycetota bacterium | reverse complement strand
CCTCCACGATCCACGGCGGCTCGTGGAGGGCAACCGGGCGCCCCTGGAGCCGGGGATGTGCTTCTCGATCGAGCCGGGGATCTACCTGCCGAACAAGTTCGGGATCCGCATCGAGGACATCGTTACGGTCACCGAGCAGGGAGCGACCCGCCTGAACCACGCGCCCCGGGACCGCCAGGTGGTTCGATAACCGGCCTACCGCTCGGTAAGTTAGACTCGCCCATCCATGAACCAGGAGGGCTGACGTGTCCGTGATCCAGATCCCCGACGAGCTCAAGGAGCTCCGCGACTCGCTCGCCCAGTTCATCGAGCGAGAGATCCGGCCCGTCGAGGAGTCGTATCGCCAGGACATCCTGGAAGGCAACTTCGACGCGCTGAAGGACGAGAAGAAGAAGATCCGGAAGCGTTCTGCCGAGCTGGGGTTCTGGGCCCTGCACATGCCGGAGGAGGTCGGCGGGATGGGCCTGTCGTACCTGGGCCAGGTCCTCCTGTTCGAGGAGGCCACCAGCAAGGGCCTGCTCCTGCCGCATGGGGAGTCGATCTTCCCCATCGTCACCGGCCCCACCCCGATCTATCTCGACTGCACGGAGGCCCAGCGCGAGAAGTACCTCATGCCGCTGATGGCCGCCGACAAGGCCACGTGCTTCGCGCTGACCGAACCCGAGGCCGGCTCCGACGCCACTCGGATCAAGACCCGGGCCGAGAAGCAGGACGGGGAGTGGGTCATCAACGGCCGCAAGCACTTCATCACGGGCGGTGACGAGGCCGACGTGGCCCTGGTGTTCGCGGTCACCGACGCCGAGAAGCGGGCCAAGGGTGGCATCACCGCCTTCTTCGTGGACGCCGACACGCCCGGGTACTCGGTGAGCCGGATGCAGCGGACCATGTCCCCGATCCAGAATCCCGCCGAGCTGACGTTCGAGAACGTCCGGGTTCCGGAGGACAACGTGCTGGGCAAGGTGGGGTTCGGGTTCTACTCCGCGGTGCGGGGGATCAACGGGGCCCGGCTGCAGATCGCCGCCACCGCGCTGGGCGTCGCCCAGGACCTGTTGAACCGGATGCGGGAGTACGCAAAGGACCGCGTGGCGTTCGGCCGTCCCATCGGGACCAACCAGTACATCCAGGGAATGATCGTGGACTCCTACGCCGAGGTCGAGCAGGCGCGGCTCCTGCTGTACAAGATGGCGTCCGACATCGACGACGGCGCCGACGGCCGCCGCGAGGCCGCGCTGGCCAAGCTGGTGACCACCGAGACCGTGGCCCGGGTGGCCGACCGGTGCATCCAGGTGCACGGGGGACAGGGGTTCATGACCGAGCTCGGGCTGGAGGTGTGGTACCGCGACGTGCGGGCCATGCGTCTGTACGAGGGCACCTCGGAGATCCTCCGGACCAACGTGGCCAAGACGCTGGAGCTCCCGACCGAGTAAGGAGCGTCAGAACCCGGCCGGTGCCGGGCCGAGCACGCGCCACGACCGTTCGCCGAACCGCCCCAGCCGCCATTCCTCGGCGCCGGCGTCCTCGACCGTCACCCGAGCCTCATCGCCCTGGAGGACGGCCTCCTCCAGCCTGAAGCCGGCGTCGATCTGCTCGTCCACTGAGGGCAGCCGGGCGCACCATTCCTCTTCGGGGATCCGGGCCGTGACGTCTTCGTGGAGAAGCTCGTAGCTTCCGGCGCAGTCCCCGTCGTCGACGGCCTGAGCGAACCGGCGGAGGATCTCGCCCGGCCCTCGGGTCTCCCGGTACAGCAGATAGATGAGGCCGGACACCGCCACCAGGGCCACGACCACGGAGACAGCGATGATGCCGGTGGGGAGGCGGGGGAGGGCCCGACGGTAGCCGTTGTCCGCTCGCTCCCCGCCCGTCATCGGCGGGCCAGCCTATCGGGAGAGCGCGAGCAGCGCGAGTGCGTCCGGGGAGAGCGCGAGCAGCGCGAGAGCGTCTAGGATGCGCCGGTGCCCCGCCTGGCCTGCTTCATCGAGCCGCGCCGGTCGCTGGAGGAAGCCGTCCGTCGCGTGCAGGTGGCCGAAGCGGCCGGCTACGAGAGCGTGTGGGTCACCCACATCGCCGCCCGGGAGCCGCTGCAAGTCCTGGCGCACTACGCACATCACACTCAGCGCATCGGCCTTGGGACCGGTGTGGTCCCGGTCTTCCTGCGCCATCCGGCGCTGCTGGCCATGGAGGCGGCCACCCTCGACGAGAGCAGCGGGGGAAGGCTGTCGCTGGGGATCGGGGTCAGCCACCGGGTGACGGTCGAGGGATGGTACGGGCTCGAGCTCGACGACCCCGTGGGCCGGATGCGCGAGTACACCACGATCGTCCGGGACATCCTCCGCACGGGCCGCGCCGACCTGGAAGGGAAGTACCACACGTCGCGGTTCGGCCTGATGGGATTCGAGGCCCGCCCCGACATCCCCCTTCTGTTCGCCGCGCTGGCCCCGCGCATGCTGCGCCTGGCTGGCCAGTTGGCCGACGGCATCGTGCTATGGATGTGCAGCCCGGCCTACATCCGCGACACGGTCCGGCCGCTGTTGAAGGAAGCGCTGGTGGAGGCGGGCCGCGACCCGGCCGCTTTCGAGATAGTCGCCGCGGTCCCCGTAGCGTTGACCGAGGACGCCGCCGCGGCTCGAGACGCGTTCCGGGCCCGGGCCATGCCCTACGTCCACCTTCCCTTCTACCGGCGAGCCATCGCTGCCGGAGGCCACCAGGGTGACCTGGACGCCTTCGACGAGCGAGCGACCTCCGGGGACATGTCCTCGGCACTCGGCGCCCTGTCCGATGCGTTCTGCGACGACTACGCGGGGATCGGGGACCAGGCCGCGGTTCGGGCCAAGCTCGAGGAATACCGGGCGGCCGGGGTCACGCTGCCGGCGGTGAGTCCCATGGGCCGGCACCGGGGGAGCGCGGATCTGGAGACGGTCCTGGAGGCCGCGGCCGGCTAGCGATTGGCCAGGGGACGGACCCTGGTCCCGTCCTCCCCGTCCATCACTTCCCAGCCCATCCCGGTCAGGCGGTCCCGGATCTCGTCGGACCGGGCGAAGTTTCGTTCGCGCCGGGCAGCATCCCGTTCCTCGATCAACGCCGCGACGTCGGGGGGCACGTCGAAGCCCTCCCGGGCCAGCCGCTCGAGGTCCAGGCCCAACACTTGATCCCACTTCGCCAGCAACCCGTACCGCTGGCCCTCCGGGATCCCCGCGGACACCGCTTCGTTCAGCACGACGATCGCTTCAGGGAAGTCGAGATCGCTGGCCACCGCCTCGCGGAACCGCGAGTCGAGCCGCTCCGCTTCGCCGGAAAGGGCCTCTTCGCCACGGCCCCACTCCGCCATCCGCTGGCGGAGGCGGGTCAGGGTTCGGTCCGCGGCGGCCATGGCGTCCCATCGGAAGTCGAGCACGCTGCGGTACCTGGTCTGGAAGCACAGCAGCCGGAAGGCCAGCGGGTCGTAGCCGCGGGCGGCGACGTCGCGGATCGTCCACACGTTGCCGGCGGACTTGGCCATCTTCTGGCCCTCGGCCAGGAGGTGGCCGCCGTGCACCCACATGGAGATCACCCGCTGACCGGTGGCCCCGTCCGACTGGGCGATCTCGTCCTCGTGGTGGGGGAACACCAGGTCGGTTCCGCCCGTGTGGATGTCGAACCGCTCGCCCAGGTACCGCATCGACATAGCCGAGCACTCGATGTGCCAGCCGGGGAACCCCTCGCCCCACGGGCTGTCCCACTTCATGACCCGGTTCTCCGAGGCTGCCTTCCACAGCGCGAAGTCCGCCGGGTTCCGTTTGCGGGGATCGGGTTCCAGGTCTCGGTGGCCGGGCTCCAGCTTGTCAAGTGTGTTCCTGGACAGCCCGCCGTAG
>DASZKM010000169.1:0-4936 GCA_035947055.1 Actinomycetota bacterium | reverse complement strand
GGCTCCAGCGGCGCCCGGTTGCCCTCCACGATCCACGGCGGCTCGTGCTCGTCGAGGCCGATGCCGTGCCCGGTCCGGTGGACGAACAGGTTCCCGAACCCGGCCCGTTCGATGACCTCGCGGGCCGCCCGGTCCACGTCCTCGGCGGGGACACCCGGGGCCACCGACCGGAACGCCTCCTCCTGGGCTTCCCGGACCACGTCGTAGACCTGGTCGAACTCCGAGGGCGCCTCCCCCACCACCACGGTCCGGCTGATGTCCGAGCAGTACCGGCCGGATCGTCCGCCGAAGTCCATGACCACGGCGTCGCCGCGGTGGATCTCGCGGGATCCCGGCTCGTGGTGCGGCGAGGCCCCGTTGGGCCCGGAGCCCACGATCGTGAACGTGACCTGCTCGTGGCCGTGCTCCACCAGGAGCTCGCCGAGCTGGCGAGCCACCTCGCGCTCGGTCCGGGTCTCCAGCCGGGTCTGCAGGATCCGGAGGTAGGCCTCGTCCGCGTACCTCGCGGCCCGCTTCAGCAGATCGACCTCGTGCGCGTCCTTCACGGCCCGAACCCCGCCCAGGAGCGGGGATGCGGAGACCCACGCGGCCTCGCCCGTGGCCTCCTGGAGCTTGATGACATGCACCGCCCACATCCGCTCCGAGCAGGCCACGCGCTTCGCGTCGCCCAGGATGTCGACCACCAGCTCGTAGGGATCCTGGGTCTCGTCCCAGGACGAGAGCTCGGCGAGCTCCTCTGCCTGCGCGCCTTCGGCCAGCGGCGCTTCGAGCGTGGGGACCAGCAAGACCGGGTTCTCCGTGGGACGAACCACCAGACACGTCAGTCGCTCCAGCGGAGGCGGGTCGTACCCCGTGAGATAGAAGAGATCCGCTGAAGGCGTGATGACCAACGCGTCCAGCTCCGCCTCCGCGGTGGCCCTGGCGGCGCGTCGAAGCCTGGCCCGGTGGTCGTGTGGCACGGCGGTCATCATACGGGCGGCTCCAGACGCCGCCGGGATGCGGGGGCGATCCGTCAGATCTTCAGTGAGATCGCTTCGGGCAGAACCGTGAATGTGGCCGGCGTGCTCCCGAGGAGTTCCCCGTCACCCTCCAGGGGGAGCGGTCGGTCGGACTGCACGGTGATCTCCCTGCCCCGCAGCTCCTTGATGTGCGGGTGCGGTACGTGCTCGCCGCGGTAGATCTTGGGGATGAGCGTGAACGCCTCGGACTTCGGGCCGGTGCTGATCTGTACATCGAGGAGGCCGTCACCCGGGTAGGACCGCGGGGAGATCTTCATCCCGTCCCTGGAGAACTGGCAGTTGGCCACCACCACGTTGTTGGCTCGGCCCACGAACGTCTTCCGGTCGGCCCGAACCGTGATCTCCCCCGGCCGGTACGGGGCCAGCGCGAGCCAGAACCCCCAGAAGCTCCGTGACCGTCCCAACCAACGGGGCAGGCGCTCCGCCCTGGCCGCCACCGCTGCTCCCAGTCCACACTCGGCGATGTTGGCGACGATCCGCATGGCCGGAGCGTCGCCGGTGCGGTACTCGGCCTTCATCACGTCGATCCGGTACAGCCGCTCCCCGGTCAGGTGGCGAACGGCCTTGCCGACGTCCTCGGGGAGCCCGAAGGTCCGAATGAAGTCCGACCCCGATCCCGCGGCGACCACGCCGAGGACGGCCTCATCGTTCACCGGCTTGTCGTCCTCGATCATGCCGTTGACGACCTCGTGGACGGTTCCGTCGCCGCCCACGGCGACCAGGAACCGCGTTCCCTCGGCCAAGGCGTCGCGGGCCAGGTCGGTGGCGTGGCCAGCGCCACGGGTCTCCACGATCCGGTATCGCAATCGTCGGGCGAGCAGCTGTCGCTCGAGCTCCGGGAGCTCCGTGCCCACGCGGCCCCGGCCGGCCCGCGGGTTAGCGATGACCAGCAGGTCACCGAAGGGACTGGCCACGCTACTCCTCGGGCGGCAGCAGCTTGCCGGGGTTCAGGATGCCGGTCGGATCCATGGCTTCCTTCACTCGGCGCAGCACGTTCAGCCCCACCGTGCCCAGCTCCTTCTCCAGGAACGGGGCCTTGAGCATCCCCACGCCGCTGTGGTGGGTCATGGTTCCGCCGGCCCGGTGACAGGCCCGGGCGGCGTCCGCCCAGCCTCGGGCGTAGGCCCGCTCGGCCTTCTCGTCGTCGTCCGCGTGGACGAGGAACGTGAACTCCAGGGAGGCCCCGGACCGGTAGGCGTGGGAGACATGGCAGGCCACCGCCTGGGACGCGTGCCGGAACAGCGCTTCCCATACCGCCTGGTACAGGCTCGGCAGACGTCGCCACAGCCCGGCGACCTCCATCGTGTCGACGATCACGCCCGACCCCAGCTGCCGCTCCTCTCCCATGATCCGGCGGTACGTCTCCACGGCGTCGTTGCGGTGCTCCCACCAGTGCTCGCCGTACGTCTCCGGTCGCGGCTCGGCCCCGGCCGAGGACGCCACCTCGTCGGCGGCCTTCACGCTTCCCTCCAGTGATGAAGGGCTATCGAACCCCAGTAACAGCACCGCTCCCGAGTCGTGGCCCAGGGAGCCGAACGTGACCAGTGCGTCGGCCTGGTCGTACAGGCGAAGGATGGTGGGCTGGCAGCCGCGCTGGATGACCTCCCGGGCCACGGTGATCCCTTCGGCGAACCCAGCCAGCCCGTAGGCCAGCCACCGGCGCTCCTCGGGCAGGCGAGCCACGGACAGCGTGGCTCGGGTCACCACGGCCAGCGTCCCCTCCGAGCCCGTCAACAGCGTCCGGAGGTCGGGTCCCGCCGCCGACCGAGGCGTGGACCGAAGACGCAGCACGTGGCCGCCGGCGAGGACGGCGGTGAGGCCCAGGATCAGGTCCTCGATGCTTCCGTACCGGGCCGACGCCTGCCCCGCGGACCCGGAGGCGATCCACCCGCCGATCGAGGAGATGGCCAGCGACTGCGGGTAATGGCCCAGCGTCAGCTGCCGTTTGTTGAGCTGGGACTCGACGCGGTCGCCGCGGATGCCGGCCTCCACCTCGACGGCCAGCGACTCTTCATCGATCCCGACCACCCGGTCCATCCGGGACACGTCCAGCACGATGCCCCGCCAGACTGCCTGCGCGCCGCCGCACACACCCGACCCGGCGCCGCGGGGAACGACCGGGGTTCGGGTTTCCGCCGCCCAGGCCAGGGTGGCGGCCACGTCGTCGGTGCTTCGAGGGAAGACCACCGCCATGGGCCGGGGAAGCCGTTCCCCCCGTGCTTCGCGGAGCATGGCCAGCGGCCAGGCGTCGTGCGAGCGGCTGGTGAGCTCACCCGGATGCGTGCTGACGGCGCCGTCGGGAAGACGCTCGGCCAGCAACGCGAGTACGTCCACCCGCCGATGATAGTGCCGCGGTTTCCGGACCGGTCGCGGGCTTACAGGCCCGTGTACGCAACCACGCCGCGGTTCAGGGCCATCCGGGCCGCCCCGGCCACATCCGCGGTCGCTCCCTCGGCGACGTCCTCGATCTGCCGGAGCATGTCGATGAGCTGCTTGCAGTTCCGGACGAAGTCGCCGGGGGCCAGCTCCGTCTCCCGGAGCACATCCTCCAGCGGCTTCCCCTCCGCCCACTGGAACGCCGTGTCAGCGAACCCGGCGTCCAGCTCCCGCGACAGCTCGACCTGGTGCGATTCCTCGGCCGCGCGGACCTTGCGCCACAGGTTCTCCAGCCGGCGGAACCGGGCGTGCAGCTCGCCGGTGGGGAACCGGGCTTCGCGCGGCGTGCGTTCTCGGGACTCGTACACCAGCGCGGAGACGAGCCCCGCCGCCTCGCCCGGCGACAGACCCTCCAGCAGGCCCTCGACGATCATCTCGGAGACCACGATGTCGCCCTCGCCGTAGATCCGGGTCAGGCGCCGTCCCCGGTCGGTGAGCGTGAAGTCCCGGACGTATCCCAGCGTCTGCAGCACACGCAGGACACGGTCGAACTGCCGGGCTAGGGTCTCGGTCCGCGAGCGGATCCCGCGGTCCAGTCCCCCGATCTCCCGCTCCAGCTTCGACGCCCGGGCGGCCCATTTCTCGTGCTCGGCGCGCTCCGGGCAGCCGTGCACGGGATGCTCTTCGGCCTGCTTCTTCAGCTCGGCGGCCCTGGTCATGGCGGCCCGGTCGACCGGGCGGCGGCGCTGCTTGGGCGGACGGACGTTGAGCGACACGAGCCTGGCTGCCACATCCCGCCGGAACCGGGCGCTGCGAACGCTCCCCGACCGCGGCATGGGGATCCTGGCCAGCGGGGTGGGGGGGTCGTCGAAGTGGTTGGCCGACGCGCGGAAGAACCGCCGGTCATCCCCCAGCAGGGTGGGCCGGCCGTCGCGAGACGAGATCACCACGGCCACGCCGTGACGGCCGGCTCGCGGGGTGAACACGACGTCGCCCGGGCGGAGCGACGCCAGCGCATCCTTCACTCCCTCCCGGCGTGAGCGGTCGTCCTTGCGGGTGGCGTCTCGGCGGATCCGCTCTGCGTCCTCCCGCAGCTTCCAGTACTCGAGCACGTCCCCCCGCTCGCACTTCAGCCGGGCCCGGAGGCCCTTCAGGGACGCCCGGTCCCGCTCCAGCTGCCGCTCCAGGGTCACGACGCCCCGGTCCGCCTGGAACTGGCCGAACGACGAGTTCAGCAGGTGGTGGGCCTCGTCCGGCGTGTAGTTGTTCACCAGGTTGACGGCCATGTTGTACGACGGCCGGAACGACGAGGTCAGCTCGTAGGTCCGCGTGGTGGCCAGCCCGGCCACCCGCTCGAAGTCCACGTCCCGCTGGTGGACCACCACCGCGAACCCGTGCTCGTCGATGCCCCGCCGCCCCGCCCGGCCGGTGAGCTGGGTGTACTCCCCCGGTGTCAGGAGCTCGTGCCGCTCGCCCTGGAACTTCCAGAGGTCCTCGATGACGACCGTCTTCGCCGGCATGTTGATGCCGAGCGAGAGCGT
>DASZKM010000168.1:0-11511 GCA_035947055.1 Actinomycetota bacterium | reverse complement strand
CCTCGTGGCGCCGAAGCTCCTCGGCCAGCACCGCCACCCGGGTGGCCAGGTCGGCGTCGTCCTGGGCCAGCTTCTCCAGGTAGACCAGCCGGTCGGAGAACTCGGTGAACGAGCGGGCCTCGAGGAGCAGCTCCCACGTGCTCTGGGCGCCCAGCTGGTAGGCCTCCCGGGCCCGGTCGTCGAGCTGATCGTGGAGCCCGGCGATCCGCTTGTGGGCGTCGTTCATGGCCCGCTGCGTGGCGTCGATCTCGTCCCGGGTGGTGATCAGCGCGGCGTTCGCGCGCTCGTACCGGGCCGTGGCCTCAGCGGCCTGGGCCTCGATCTCCGCCAGCCGCTCCTTGGCCGCCTCGAGCTGCTCGGCCGTGCTCTGTGCCCCGGCAGATGGGGACAGCACGGCGAGCCCGAGGATCAGGAGGGAAGCAAGCGCGCTTCGATTCTTCGCCCTGCGTACGGTCAACCGCCTCCTCCCGAGTCGCGGCTCGGGCACCGGCCGGTGGCCGGGCGTGGGACCTGGCGGACCCTACCAAAGGCCCACCGGGGTCGTCCAACACCCTCACTCGGCCAGGGTCGCCCTGAGGTCCTTCTTCAGCACCTTCCCGATCGGGCTCTTGGGCAGATCCGAGACGAACCGGACCTCCTTCGGCCGCTTGTACTTGGCCAGTCGGTCCCCGGCGAAGGCCAGGAGCTCCTCCGCGGTGGGGTCCTGTCCCGGAGACTTCACCACGAAGGCCACGACCTCCTCCCCCATCTCCGGATCGGGCCTCCCCACCACGGCGACCTCCGCCACGCCCGGATGCTCGAGCAGGAGGTCCTCCACGTCGCGGGGATAGACGTTGAACCCGCCCCGGATGATGAGGTCCTTCTTCCGGTCGGTGACGAACAGGTAGCCGTCCTCGTCCAGGTAGCCGAGGTCGCCGGTATGCAGCCACCCGTGGGCCAGGGCCTCGGCGTTGACCTCCGGGAGGTCGTGGTACCCGGACATGATCCCCGGGCTCCGGGCGCAGATCTCGCCCGTCTGCCCGATGGGGACCGGCCGGTGCTCATCGTCCTCGATGGCGATCTCCACCCCCCGTAGGGCGGGCCCTGTCGACCCGGCCTTCTTGGGGATCCCCGGCCGCATCAGGGCGATGGCCGGGGCCGCTTCGGTCTGCCCGTACGCCTCGACCACCTCGCAGTCGAACCTCTTCTCGAAGCCCTCGGCCAGCTCGATGGGGACGGGAGCGGCGGAGGCGAACACGGTCCGGAGCGAGGACGTGTCGTACTTCTCCGCGTCGGGGTGGTGAAAGAGCAGCGTCATCATGGCCGGGACCAACGGGAAGTACTCCACCCGGTGGTCCTGGATGGCCTGGAGCACACCTTCCGGCGTGAACCACTCCAGGAGCACTCCTCGGACGCCGAGCACCTGGCCGGTGACCGTGGCGAACATCCCGAACAGGTGGGAGACCGGAAGGCACAGCAGTGCCATGGTCCCCGGCTCGATCTGCACCGCCTCGGCCACCGTCACCGCGTTCCACCGCAGGTTCCCGTGGCTCAGCAGCACGCCTTTCGGCTGCCCGGTCGTTCCGCCGGTGTACATGATCACGGCCAGGTCCTCGTCCGCCCGGTCCACCACGTCGAACTCCGGCCCTGTGCCTTCGATCAGCGACGACCAGGACAGGAGCTCGTCGGGAACAGGATCGCCGGCCACCACGATGCGCGGCGGATCGTCGAGCCCGGCCACGGCTTGCCGGGCGTTCTCCACGAACATCGGGCTGGTGATCAGGATCCGGGGCCGGGAGTCGGCCAGGATGTGGGCGATCTCCCCCGGTGCGAGCAGGAACACGATGGGAACCACGACACCGCCTACCGCCAGGATCGCCCCGTAGGCCTGGAAGACCTCCAGCGAGTTCGGCATCAGCACCGCCACGCGATCGCCGGGCCGGATCCCCTCGGCGACGAGGGCGTTGGCGACTCGATAGGCGTCGTCAAGCCATTCGGTGTTCCGGTACCACCGGTCGTTGAAGAACAGCGCGTCGTATTCGCCGAACCGCTCGACGTTCTGTTCGGCCAGGACGGCGAGGTTCATCGCGACCGAGTGTAGGCAACGGGCCCGGCAGGAGCGACCCGCTACATGCCGAGGCCGCGGCCGATGAGCTCCTTCATGATCTCGGTGGTTCCCCCGCCGATGGGCCCCAGGCGAGCATCACGCCAGGCTCGCTCGGCGGTGAACTCCTTCATGTATCCGTAACCGCCGTGGACCTGCAGGACTTCGTCGGCCACCCTCCAGTCCAGCTCGGTCGCGTACCACTTGGCCATGGACACCTCCATCGTGGCGTCCTCGCCGGCAACCACCTTGCGGAGCGCGTGATAGACCAGCGAACGGGCGGCCTCGATCTCGGTGGCCAGGTCGGCGAAGCGGTGCCGCCACACCTGGAACCGTGCGAGCGGACGACCGAACGCGTGGCGATCATCCGCGTACGTCTCACCCAGCTCCAGGGTCCGCGACGCCGCTGCCACCGCGGCCAAGGCCATCACCAGGCGCTCCCACTGCAGGTTGTCCATGAGATGGTGGAAGCCCCGACCGCGCTGGCCCAACAGGTTCTCTCCAGGGATCCGGCATTGATCGAACGACAGCTCCCCGGTGTGTGACGTTCGCCATCCCACGGTGTCCAGCCGCCGGGAGGCGAAGCCGGGCGTGTCGCGGTCCACCACCAGCAGCGAGATCCCTTCGGCGCCCTCCCCATCGGTTCGGGCCGCCACCACGACGTAGTCGGCGATCGGGCCGTTCGTCACGAACGTCTTGGTCCCCGACAGAAGCCATCCGTCGCCGTCCTGCTCGGCCCGGGTGGTGATCGCCGCCACGTCCGACCCGGCGTCCGGCTCGCTGATGGCCAGGGCGCCGATCAGCTCGCCCGCCACGGAGGGAGTCAGCCACCGCTGGCGCTGCTCCTCGGTGCCGAACCGGTACACGTACCAGGTGGCCAGATCCTTGTGCGCGCCGAGGGCCGCGGCCACGCCGCCGGAACCGCACCGCACCAGCTCTTCCGTGATCAGGGCATCCGCCACGAGATCCGGGCCCGTCCCGCCGTAGGTCTCCTCGTACTTCGCCCCGAACAGACCCACCTGGCCGGCCTCGCGGAACACCTCCCGAACCGGGAACTCCCCGGCTCGCTCCCACTCGTCGGCGTGGGGGTGAAGCCGGCGCTCCACGAACAAGCCCACGCCGGAGCGGAGGTCCTCATGCGCGTCGGTGAACAGCCCGTACCGGGGCACGTCGGCGAACCGGCCCGGGGGTCGCTCCCGGCCGGGAGCCCGGGGTCCGCCGGCGCCTTCGGTCCGCCCGATGACCTCCCGCATCACCTCGTCGGCGCCGGCACCGATGCGAAGGAGCCGCGCATCTCGCCAGGCCCGCTCCACCCACATGTCCGCGGTGTATCCGGCGCCGCCGTGGGCCTGGAGGCAGACGTTCATCACCCGGTTGACCACCAGGCCCGAGTACAGCTTGAGCATCGACACCTCGCGGACGGGGTAGTCCCCTCGCTCCCACGACACCGCCACGTCGTACAGGAACTGCTGCGCCGCAGTGAGCTCCGTGGCCAGCTCAGCGAAGCGGTGCCGCCACACCTGGAACGAGGCCACCGGCCGCCCGAAGACGTGCCGCTCCTTCGCGTAGTCGATCGTGCGGTGGAGAGTGAGCCAGGCGCCGGCGATGGAGCCGGCGGCCCCGACCATCCGCTCCCCCTGGAGCTCCCACATGATCTGGTAGAAGCCCTTGTCCTTCTCCCCCAGGAGGGCGTCGGCGGGGACCCGGACGTCGTCGAGGGTCAGCTCGGCCGTGTCGGAGGAGTGCATGCCCAGCTTGTCCAACGTCCGGGAGACCTCGAAGCCCGGGCGATCGGTGTCCACCAGGAACAGACTGAACCCCTCGTACCCGGCGGGCTTGTCGGTTCGGGCCACCAGCAGGCAGTAGTCGGCACGGCGGCCGTTGGTGATGAACATCTTCCGGCCGTTGATCACCCACTCGTCGCCGTCACGGACGGCGGTGGTCTGGATGTTGGACACGTCCGAGCCCGCGTCCGGCTCGGTGATGGCCAGGCAGGCGATCTTCTCGCCCCGGATCGACGGCACCAGGTACCGCTGCTTCTGCTCCTCGGTGCCGAACCGCTCGATGGGGGGTGTCGCCATCTCGGTCTGCACGGCGATGGCCATTCCCACGCCGGCGGACCCGATGGCCGCCAGCTCCTCGGCCAGGACGATGGCGTGGCTCCAGTCCCCTCCCTGGCCGCCGTACTCCTGGGGATACCGAAGTCCGAGCAACCCCAGGTCCCCCATCCGCTTGAACACCCAGTTGGGGAAGTCGCGCTCCCGTTCCCAGTCCGCGGCGTGGGGCTGCAGCTCGGACTCCACGAAGCGTCGCACCTGGGCCCGGAGCTCGTCGTGCTCCTCCGTGAACAGCGGATGCGGAGGCACGATGGGGAGTGTACCGCTGAGCCCTCGACCGACACCGGACAGACGCGGTACCGTGTGCAACGCCGTGGCGGACGACGTCGTCGACATCCTGGGCAATCTGACCCTGTTCGCGGATCTCTCCCGGCCGGAGCTCGAGGGCGTGGCGCACACGCTCGACGAGGAGTCGTTCACCGAAGGCCAGCGGATCCTTCGACAGGGGCTGCGGGGCTCGAACTTCTACCTGATCCTGGAAGGCGAGGCCGCGGTTCGCGTGGACGGCCAAGACCTCAACACGCTGGGCCGCGGCGACTTCTTCGGGGAAGTGTCGGTCCTGCTCGGCGAGCCACCCACCGCCGATGTGGTGGCCCTCCGGCCCATGCGGTGCCTGGTGCTGGGCGGCGACGAGGTCGAGGAGTTCCTGACGTCCTATCCGAAGGTCCTGTTCCGGATGCTGCAGGCCGAGGCCCGCCGCCTGCGGCAGACGATCGAGTGGCGAAGCTAAAGGAGGAGCGGGCGCGGCGCTCGCCTTCCGCCAGGCCGTTCCCGCCCGGCGACTACCCCGTGGTCGTGCTGGGCAGCGGGCCCGGCGGCCTCCAGTTCGCGTACTCGCTGGGCCGCCTGGGCATCAAGCACGCGGCGCTGTCGGCTGACGGAGAGCCGGCCGGGATGTTCCGAAGGTTCCCCTTCTTCCAGCGGCTGATCAGCTGGACCAAGCCCTACGCCCCGCACGAGCGAGGCTCCCGCCAGTACGAGTGGTTCGACTGGAACAGCCTGTCCGGGGACGTGCCGGAGCACCGGGCGACGGTCCCGCCGTTCATGGACGGCACGTCGTACTTCCCGAGCCGGGCGGAGATGCAGCGCGGGATGGAGGCCTTCGCCGAACGCGCCGGGGTCGAGTTCCGGTACGGGTGCCGGTGGGAATCCACCAGCCGGGACGGCGAGCGGTTCGTGGTCGTCACCTCGGACGGCGAGTATCGCTGCGACGTCCTCGTGGTGGCCGTGGGGATGACCGAGCCGTGGAAGCCCGACAACATCCCGGGGCTCGAGGACGTCCCGCACTACGTGGAGACCGACGAGCCGGAGGCATACGCCGACCGCCGAGTGTTCATCATCGGGAAGCGGAACTCCGGCTTCGAGCTGGCCGACGGGCTGTTGCCGTGGGCCCGGCAGATCGTGCTGGCGTCCCCTCGGCCCGCCCGCATCTCGGTCCTCACCCATTCGGTGGCCGCGGCCCGGGCCCGGTACATGCAGCCCTACGAGGACCACGTGCTGGCCGGGGGAACGCTGGTGCTGGACGCCTCGATCGAGCGTGTGGACCAGACGGCGCATGGCTACCGTGTGACGTGCAAGGGCACCACGGTCCCCGGAGAGGTGGTGTTCGACGTCGACCGGGTCATCGCCGCGACGGGGTTCGGAACGCCGCTCCGTGACCTGCCGGACCTGGGGCTGACCACCTTTTCCCAGGGCCGCCTGCCGGGACAGACCGCGTACTGGGAGAGCGCATCGATACCCGGCATCTTCTTCGCCGGATCGATCACCCAGGGCTCGATCGGACTGAAGAAGTACGGGCGGCCGAGCGGGTCCGCCGCCGTGCACGGGGCCCGGTACAACGCCCGGGTCCTGGCCGAGCACCTGGCCACGACACGGTTCGGAGTGAAGGTCGAGCGGCCCTCGCTGGAGGCCGACGACGTCGTCCCTTACCTCCTCCAAGAGATGTCCCACGCGCCGGAGCTGTGGAACCAGCAGGCCTACCTGTCGCGGGTGGTGACCTTCGACGGCGGCCGCGGGATCGTCGACGAAGGGATCGTCCCGCTGGCGCACTTCGTGGACAGCGGAGGTCCGGACGCCGTGGCCGCCACCGTGGAGACCAGCGAGCACGGCGAGATCCGGCCAGCGGTCTACATCCGGCGCGACGGGTCGGTAGACGAGCAGATCATGGAAGGCACGCTCCTGCACGCGTTCGATACCAAGGAACATCACCGGCACCTCTCGGCGTTGTTGAAACCACTGCTGGGATAGAAAGGAGCGGGGATGGCCATCACGGACGAGAACGAGCTTCGCGACATCTACGGGGAGATCAAGACGATCGCCGTCGTGGGCGCGTCGGCCAGCGAGCACAAGGCGGCCCACACGGTGCCCCGGTACCTCAAGCGGGAGGGGTACCGGGTGATCCCGGTCAACCCGCGGGGGGGCGAGATCCTCGGCGAGAAAGCCTACGAGCGCCTGGCCGACGTCCCGGACGAGATCGACGTGGTCGACGTGTTCCGTCCGTCCGAGGAGACGCCGGGGGTGGCCCGGGACGCGGTGGCCGCCGGGGCGAAGATCCTGTGGCTGCAGGAGGGCATCTCCTCCGACGAGGCCGAGAAGATCGCGTCCGAGGCCGGGCTGCGGGTGGTCATGGACCGGTGCATGGGCATGACCCACTACCGATTGGTGAAGAGCGGTCAGGGGGCGTCGCCCCGCGAGGGCGCGGAGGACTAGCGGTCAGCCGGACGAGGCCAGGGCCTCGATCAGCACGTCGGCGACCTCAGGCCGGGTGAACTCCGGCGGGGGACGCTCGCCGGCCCGGAGCATCTCCCGGACCTTCGTCCCCGACAGGCTCAACCGGTCCTCGTCGCCGTGGGGACAGATCTTTGTGGTGGCCATCCCCTCGCAGCGGCTGCACCAGAACGCGTGGTCGAAGAACAGCGGCATGATGCCCAGGTCCTCCGGATCGAACCGCTCGAAGATCCGGTGGGCGTCGAACGTGCCGTAGAAATCCCCCACGCCCGCGTGGTCGCGGCCCACGATGAAGTGGGTGCAGCCGTAGTTCTTCCGGACGATGGCGTGGAAGATGGCCTCCTTCGGCCCCGCGTACCGCATCGCGGCCGGGAACACCGACAGCAGGACTCGGTCCTTCGGGTAGTAGCCGTCGAGGAGCACCTGATAGCACCGCATCCGGACGGCGGCGGGGACATCGTCTCCCTTGGTCTCCCCCACCAGCGGATGGAGGAGAAGCCCGTCGACGATCTCCAGCGCGCACTTCTGCAGGTACTCATGGGCCCGGTGCACGGGGTTTCGGGTCTGGAACCCGACCACCCGGCGCCACCCGCGCTCCGCGAACACCTCCCGGGTCTGGGCCGGGGTCCGGCGGTGCTCGACGAACGTCCGGTGCTCGGGCGTCTGCAGAGCCCGGACCCGCCCGCCGATCACCCAGTCGCCGGCGCGGTCGAGCGCGGCCACTCCGGGATGGGACCGGTCCGTGGTCTGGAACACCGACGAGGCCTCGGCCTCGCGGTCACGGCGGTACACCTCTTCCACGTCGAGGAGGGCCGCCGGCGCGTCGTCGATGGTCAGCGCGATCGTGTCGGACCGGCCCAGCCGCTTCAGACCCTCGTCGTCCACCGTCAGCGTGATCGGCAGAGTCCAGACCAGGCCCGAGGCCAGGCGCATCTCGTCGAGCACCGAGCGGTAGTCCTTCTCGGACATGAACCCGGTCAGCGGCGACAGCGCCCCGGTGGCCAGCATCTCCAGGTCCGCCACCTCCCGTGGCCCGAGGTCGACCTTGGGATGCTGGCCGGCGTCGTCGGCGGCGCGCTCGGCTTCACTCCCGGTGAGCAGGAGGTCGACCAGGTCGCCGCCGTGCGGTGGGATCGTGGCCTTCGTCTCGGGCGTCATGTTGGCCAAGGCCCGCAGAGGATACTCGACCCGGCCCCGCACCCGTTTCCGCAGCCGTTCAGGCGGCCAGGTCCAGGCGGGCGCCGGCGAGATCGGCTTCCAGCGTGGCCGTTCCCTCGTCGACCACCACGTCGTCGTACCTCACGCCGGGGATCAGCTCGGGGAGCTCGACTGCGAAGGCCAGGGCCTGGGCGGGGATCCCCACCGAACCCTCCAGGTCGACCTGTTGCGGATCGAACACCAGCGTGTCGCCCTCCAGGCGCAGCGGCCCGGTGGCCGAGGCGGCGGTCTCCTCCTCCCCCACGATCACGCGGGTCGAGACGCGAACGTTGGGGCCAAGTAGCCGGACCTCGACGGGGGCGTCATGGTCCTGGACGAATGCCGTGAGGGCGTCCTCCCCCACCTCCGCCTCCCCGGTTCCCCCCTGGGACCGGATGTGCGCGGACCCGGTCAGCATCTCCCGGGGAGCGAACCGGACGTCCGCCAGCCGGAGCACCACCCGGTCAAGCCGAAGACCGTCCACCTCCACGTCGGAAACCGTCACCGCCACCTCGTCGAACCGGCCCCGGAAGAACGACAGCGAGAACGGGAACCCGTGCAGATCGAGGTCCGGCCGCACCGGAAGGCCCAGCGACGTCTGGACCGCGCCGGCCACCCGGCCCTCGACGTACGCGCGTAGGGCGACGTCGGCGCCGACGAACAGCGCCGCCAGGACCAAGAGCGTGGTGATGATGGCCCGGCCCGGGCCCGGCACCCGCGGGTAGTCCCGCCGCACGGAGCGGGAGCGTACAGGGCCGGTCGTTCACTGAGCCAGGTGGCCCTCCAGGCGGAGGAGGAACTCCTTGCGGTCGATGCCGCCCGTGTACCCACCCAGTCCGCCGCCGGTGGCCACCACCCGGTGGCACGGGACGACGATCGGGATCGGGTTGGCGCCCAGGGCATTCCCGGCCGCCCGGCTGCCGCGAGGACTGCCGGCTCGAGCGGCCACCTCGCGGTAGGTCAGCACCCTGCCGTACGGGATGCGGGCCGTGGCCCGAAGGACCTTCCTGCCGAACCCGGCCACCATCGACAGGTCGACGGGAACCTCGAACCGGTCCCGCTTCGACTCGAAGTACTCCTCCAGCTCCCGGCGCTCCCGGTCGAGCGGTCCCTCCAGGATCCGGGGCGAGACCCGGGCGGCCAGACGTTCGAGCACGGAGTCGACGGACTCGTCGGGGTACGCCAGCCGAACCAGGCCTCGCCGCGTGCTGGCCACCAGGAGGGAGCCGAACGGTGACGGTACCTCGGCGTACAGGACGTCGGTGAGCCCGTCGTCGCGGGCCCGATCGGCCACCCGGGCCGCGGCTCGTGCCGCCGCGCCGGATACATCGCGGCGGGCCCCCAGCACCTCTTCGATACCGCTCATCCCCTCCACTCCTTCCGTAGCCTGGCCAGCCCCAGCCGAACGCTCTGCCGGGCGGCCGGCTCCGAGCACGCCATCAGAGCGGCGATCTCCCGGTAGGCGAGGTCAGCCGCGTACCGCAGCGTGATCGCCTCACGCTGCCGAGGAGGGAGGCCCGACACGAGCCCCCACACCTGCCCGTCGTCCGCCTCCGGCGCCTGGTCAACGGCGTCCGGCACCTCTGCCACGGGATCGGCCCGCCGCCGCCTGCGCGCCGCGTCCAACGCCTTGCGCCGGGCGATGGTCAGCACCCATCCCCGCAGGTTCGACGCATCGCGGAGCCGCGGATAGGCCCGCAGCGCGGCCAGGAACGTCTCCTGGAAGCAGTCCTCGGCTTCGCTCGGACCGGCGAACGCCAGCAGGAACCGGTAGACGGGGTCGCGGTGCTCGTCGAGGAACCGCTGGAACGGCGGAAGCGCGTCTCCCACTGCTAGAGAACGCCGGCGCAGCGGGAACCGTGAGGTCGCTCCGGGGATTCGTGCGACAGGACCGCCGTCCTCGACACGAAGCGTGAGGTTACTCCCCTTCTGTTACGCTCGGCCGAAGTTGGAACGCATCATGTTCCTCACCGCTCGGCCCCCCCAGGAGGTCCTACCCGCCGCGCTGGCCCTCGGCGCAGACGTGAAGACCGACATCCCATCGCCCGAGGCGCTGGCCCGCCTTCCCGACCTGGCACCCAACCTCGTGATCGTGGACGCCAGTGAGGAACCGGTACTCGTCCACCAGCTGCTCTCCGTGCTGGCCTCCGCCGGATCACCGCTGGGCGTGCTGGTCGTGCTGTCCCCGCACGATCTGGACCGAGCGGCCTGGCAGGACGTGGCCGACGACTTCGTGTTCCCCGACGCCTCGGTCGAGGAGCTGCGATTGCGCTGGGCGCTGCTCCGGGCCCGGCGGGGCGAGACGGGCCAGGCCGTGGTCCGCCTGGGCCCGGTCGCCCTCAACGTGGAGACGTACCAGGTCACCGCGGGCGGACGGCCCATGGACCTCACCTACAAGGAGTTCGAGCTGCTGCGGTTCCTCGCCGAGCACCCCGGACGGGTGTTCTCCCGGGCCACGCTGCTTCGGGAGGTGTGGGGCTACGACTTCTACGGCGGCACGAGAACCGTCGACGTGCACGTCCGGCGCCTGCGGGCCAAGCTGGGCCCCGAGCACGAGCATCTGATCGAAACGGTCCGGGGCGTCGGCTACCGGGCGGCGGTCACCGACGGCTGAGCCGGAACGACAAGAACCCGCGACGGAAACACAGAATTAACCTTCCCGAAACCGACGGGCAACGCGGCCCCGATAGCCTCCCTCGGACTGGATAGGAGAGGAGGCAGCAGCGTGGCCACACCCAAGGACGTGCTGGACCTGGCGAAGCAGTCCGGAGCACAGATCGTCGACTTCCGGTTCGTCGACCTCCCCGGTTTGCTGCAGCACTTCTCGGTCCCGATCACGGAGCTGACCGAGGAGGGGTTCGAGGACGGGTACGGATTCGACGGCTCCTCGATCCGAGGGTTCCAGGAGATCCAGGAGTCCGACATGCTCCTGATCCCCGACCCCGACACGGCGTACGTCGACCCGTTCACCGCCCACCCCACGCTGAACATCAACTGCTTCGTCCGGGATCCGGTCACCGGCGAGATGTACACCCGCGACCCGCGAGGGATCGCCCGCAAGGCCGAGCTGTACCTCAAGCAGACCGGGATCGCCGAGACGTCGTATTGGGGTCCGGAGTGCGAGTTCTACATCTTCGACTCGATCCGGTTCGACCAGAACCAGCACGAGGGCTACTACCACATCGAATCCGTGGAAGGCGTGTGGGGCTCGGGCCGGGAGTGGGAACCCGGCAAGGAGGGCCATGAGCTGAACCTGGGCTACAAGCCCCGGTACAAGGAGGGGTACTTCCCGGTCCCGCCCATGGACCACTTCCAGGACCTCCGCAGCGAGATGCTGCTGAACCTCCAGAAGGTGGGCATCAACATCGAGGTCCACCACCACGAGGT
>DASZKM010000167.1:0-14111 GCA_035947055.1 Actinomycetota bacterium | reverse complement strand
CATCTACGCGGCGCTCCGCGCTCCGGCCATCGAGGCGGTGGGCTTCGACCGGTTCCTGGGGCTGCTGATCTCCCGGTCGGTTGCGTTCATCGCCTTCGGAGGGCTGAACGGCCCAACCGCCCAGCCCTCCGAAGGCGATGAACGCAACCGACCGGGAGATCAGCAGCCCCAGGAACCGGTCGAAGCCCACCGCCTCGATGGCCGGAGCGCGGAGCGCCGCGTAGATGCCGGCAGCCAGCACTCCCATCACCACGCCTCCGGTGATCCGCCCGAATAGCGCGCCGAGGAAGATGGGCAGGAACAGGATCGTGGCGACGACCTCGACCGTCTCCACGCGCCGGGCATACGTGACGATGCCGATGACCGCCAGGACCACGACGCCCGCCACCAGCAACAGGAGGCGGGCCCGGCGATAACCGATCCGACGGATGCTGAGCGCCACGTCTAACAATCCTATCGGCAGGAAGCGGGGTCCTCCCTGAGATCCGTGAGAAACTGGAGAGCATGCCGACCACGCTTCGGTCGCGAATCGCACTGTTCGTGCTCATGACCATGTTCCTCATCCCGGTTTCGGTCTCCACGCTGCGTGGCCTGACCCACGTGTTGACCTGCCAGGCTCAGGTGGCCACGCCGTTTTCCTTGATCCTGCAGGAGGAACAGCAGCCCACGGTCATCTCGGCGAGCAGGATCGAGCGCCAGCCCGAAGGGGAGGAGCAGGTCACCGGCCGGCTGTGCGGCGGTCTATCGGTGGACCTGCGGGCCCGGAGCATCGGCCCCGGCGAGGTTGAGATGCACGTCCCGATCACGAACCACACGAACTTCCCGTGGCAGGGCACGGTGCTGTTCCAGGTGGGCAAGACTGCCATCCCCATCGACGTGGGAAGCGTCGGGCCCGGCAAGACAGCGTCCGACGTGGTGAACTTCTCGCTGGACCCCGGCCAGCACGAGGTGACCGGCTCGCTCCTGATCGGCCCCTAGCCACGCCCGCGCAGCCATAATCCCTCCGTGGACTTCACGATCTCTCCCGAGCACCGCGAGCTCCTCGACGCGTTCGGCACCTTCCTCGAGCGCGAGGTCCGGCCGGTCGAGGAGCGCTACAAGCAGCGACTGCAGGAAGACGCCTTCGACGACGAGATGCGGGAGGCGGGCTTGGCGCTCCGCCGGCGCTCCGCCGAGCTGGGGTTCTATGCCGCCCACATGCCCGAGGAAGTCGGCGGGTGGGGACTCTCCAACCTCGGCACGACATTGCTGGTCGAGGAAGGAGCGAAGTCCGGACTGCGGTTCAGCAGCTTCGTCCTCGGCCCGCCGAATCCGGAGGCTCCCACACCGATGCTCATGGACCTTCCGCAGCACCTCCGGGACAAGTACGTCCCGCCGCTGGTCCGCGCCGAGAAGTCGATGTGCTTCGCGCTCACGGAGCCGGATGCGGGCTCGGACGCCCAGGCCATCGCCACCACCGCCACCCTGGACGGCGACGCCTGGGTCCTCAACGGACGCAAGCACTACATCACCAACGGAGCGTTCGCCGACTACGCCGTGGTCTTCGCGGTGACCGACAAGGAAAAGCGGGCCGCCGGAGGCATCACCGCGTTCCTGGTGGAGCGGGACTCGCCTGGATTCGTGGTCGGCAAGCAGCAGCGCACGATCGCCGGCGACACCAACCAGGCCGAGCTGATCTTCGAAGACTGCCGGGTCCCCCGGGAGAACGTGGTTGGGGAGGTCGGCTACGGCTTCCAGACCGCGATGAAGTTCCTGAACTCCGGCCGAGCCTTCATCGGCGCGTTGTGCGTGGGGATCGCCGACTGGCTGGTGCGGATCTGCGTTGACCAGGCCAACGACCGCAAGGCGTTCGGCAAGCCCATCGGCAGGTTCCAGGCCATCCAGTGGATGCTGGCCGACTCAGCTGTGGAGATCCACGCCTCGCGGTTGATGGCCTACCACCTGGCCTGGCTGGTGGACCAGGGCGAGCAGCCCATCAAGGAATCCTCGATGGTCAAGCTGAACAACACCGAGATGGTGAGCCGCGTGGCGGACCGGGCCGTGCAGGTCTTCGGTGGGATGGGAGTCCTGGCCGAGGGACCGGTCGAGCGCGTGTATCGCTTCGTACGCATGCTCCGTATCGTCGAAGGGACCTCCGAGATCCAGCGAACGATCATCGCCAAGGCGTTGGGGCTGTAACCCGAAGCACGCCCGTCGGCCGTTCGGCGTAGGACACCAGTCCTTCAGCCCATTCCGCACTAACTAGTCAATCCGCAGGTCATATGGGCCGATACATGAAGCACGATGGGGGGAACGGGCATGCCCGACAGGGCATCGCGTCCGGCACGACTGGCCGGCCTGGCGACATCGATCATCGGGCTGAGCGTGCTGGCCGGATGGGCCCTGGACATCGGAGTGTTGCGCGATTTCCTTCCCGGCGTGACCAACCCCATGGTCGCGAGCACGGCGGCGTGCTTCGTGCTGCTGGGGGGAGCCCTGTTCTTCCTGTCACGGTCGTCGATCGACCTCCCCAGACGTCTGCTGGGGGCGTTCGCCGCACTGGCCGGGATGACCATCGCCGGGGCCGTCCTCGGCGGCTACGCCTTCGGCTGGGAGCACGGCCTCGACCGTTTCCTGTACCGGGAGTCGGCGGCTCCGTTCACGGGGGAGATGGCCTTCCCCACGGCGTTCACGCTGTGGCTCCTCGGCGCGTCGCTGCTCATCATCGACATCGAGACCCGGAAAGGACACCGGCCCGCCCAGGTCCTGGTTCTCATCGCGGCCCTGATCCCGACCCTCGAGCTGGTCAACCGTCTATACGCGGTCCCTAGCGTGGCGCGTCTGGTGCCGGGCACCGTCGTGATGGCGCTGCACACCGCGCTCGCCGCGCTCCTGTTGAGCACCGGAGTCCTGGCCGCCCGCCGCGATCGCGGCCTGATGCGCGTCGTGACGTCCCCGGGTACAGGAGGATGGCTGCTGCGCCGGCTCCTGCCCACCTTGCTCGCCGCCCTGTTCGTCGCCGGATGGCTACGCGTGTTGGGGCAGCAGTCGGGCCTGTTCGACACGGAGTTCGGCGCGGCTCTGCTCGTCGTCATATCCACCGCCCTGATGAGCACCGCGGTCCTGCTCACCGCTCGTTCACTGGAACGGTCGGACGCCAGGCGCCGCCAGAGCGAGCAACAGCTGCGGGCTGTCCTGGACAGCATGGGCGAAGGCGTGGTGACCACCGATGCCCACCGCATCATCAGGTCCGTCAACCCGGCCATGGAAAGGCTGAGCGGGTGGAGGCAGGCCGATGCGGTCGGCCGCCCCTACACGGAAGTCTTCCCGGTTGTGAATGGTCAGGGCGAGCCGGTCCGCGACCACGAGCGGTACCTGACCCGGGCCATCGCCAAGCGAACGGTGGTAGCCACACGGGGGTTCGAGGCTTCGATGCTGAGCCAGGACGGACACCTGATCCCCATCGGTATCACCGCTGCCCCCATCCTGGACGGCGAGGGCGAGCTCGCCGGCGGGGTCGCCGTCATCCGCGAGGTCGCCCACGAGCAGGAGGTGGATCGCCTGAAGTCCTCGCTGATCTCGACGGCGTCGCACGAGCTGCGAACGCCGCTGACGATGATCCAGGGCTTCGCGGAGCTTCTGAAGACCCGGGATCTTCCCCCCGTGCAAGTCCACGACGCCGCGGACCAGATCCATCGATCGTCCGAGCGGCTGGCCCGGCTGATCGACGATCTCCTGTCCGTCTCCCGGATCGAAGCCGGCCGGCTCGAGGTCCGCGCCGCTCCCGTGGACCTGGCCCCGATCATCAGCGAAGCGGTGGCGCCGTTCTCCGAGGGGCGCCCGATCCGGGTCGACCTCAACGGCGACGCCTCGGTGGCAGTGGCCGACCCCGACCTGGTCCATCGCATCCTGACCAACCTGCTGTCCAACGCCGTGAAGTACTCGCCGGCCACGACCGGCGTTACCGTTGAGGTCCACCGCCACGAAGACGTCATCGAGGTCGCGGTTCGGGACGAGGGCGTCGGCATGACCGAAGCGGAGCGCAGCCAGCTGTTCAAGAAGTTCTTCCGTGCCGATCGCCAGGAGGTCCGTGAGGCCGGCGGGACGGGACTCGGACTGTTCATCACCAAGAACCTGGTCGAGATGCAGGGCGGTGAGATGCGCGTGGAGAGTGCGCCGGGGGAGGGAAGCACCTTCGCCTTCACGCTGCCGGCCGCCGTCGAGGCACGGGTGGGAGGAGGAACGTGAAGAAGCTACTGATCGCCGACGACGAAGAAGGCGTTCGCACCCTGGTGCGGATGACGCTGGAGCTCGACTCGTTCGAGATCCTCGAAGCGACCGATGGGCATCGGGCCCTGGAGCTTGCTCGCGAGCACCAGCCCGACCTCATCTTCCTGGACGTGGCCATGCCGGGGCTGTCAGGCCTCGACGTGTGCCGGGCCCTGCGGAAGGAGGACGCCACCGCACGGATCCCCGTGGTGATGCTCACCGCCCGGGCCCAGGAGACCGATCGCATCGAGGGACTCGAGGCGGGTGCCGACCATTACTTCACCAAGCCGTTCTCTCCGGTGGCCCTGCTGAGCAAGGTCACCGAGGTGCTTGCGGAGCGGCAGTCGTGAGGACGGTGCTGCTGGTCGACGACGAGCCGGCCATGGCCGGGCTGGTGAACGTGTGGCTGAACGATATGGGGGTTCGCGTGATCCAGGCGCCCGATCTGGCGGGGGCCCTGGAGGCCATCTCCCGTGAGCGTCCCGAGGCGGTGCTCCTCGACCTGTCGCTCGGCGACGAGGACGGTTTGGAGATCATGCCGCGGCTCCAGCAGGAGCTCGACGGCGTGCCGATCATCGCGTTTACGGTTCACGACAGCCGTGAGGAGGAAGCCCGCAAGCGCGGCGTGAGCGGGTTCCTCAGCAAGCCGTTCCATGCCGCCGACCTCCGAGAGGTGATCGAGGGGACGCTCAGTGGGTGACGAGCGGAGGCCGGACGACCTTTCGTACCAGCAGGCGCTGGTGTATGCCCGGGAGCTGCGAGAGCTCTATCACCGGAGCCGGGCCAGCGCCGACGACATGCGCGAAGCCGGCGAGAAGAGACAGCGCATCGCGCGGGTCCTGTCCGGAGTGGGCCTGCGGATCGTGTTCCAACCCATCTCCAATCTTGAGACGGGAGGCGTCGCGGGGGTAGAAGCGCTGGCCCGGTTCGCGGACGGCCGCGGGCCTGCTACGTGGTTCGCCGAGGCTCAATCGGTGGATCTCGAGGAGGACCTGGATCTCGCAGCCGTTCGCGCAGCGCTTGCCCACCTCGAGCACCTACCCCCGGGCGCCTTCCTTTCCCTGAACGTCTCCCCTGCGACCGCCGCCTCGGAGACGTTCCGCGCGGTCCTCGATCCGCTGCCCTGCGAACGCATCGTGCTGGAGATCACCGAGCACGCGCGGATCGAGGACTACGAGATGCTCGACGAGTCCCTTCGGTGGATCCGCCGCCGAAGCGGGCGCTTGGCGGTCGACGACGCGGGGGCCGGGTTCGCCAGCCTTCGCCATATCCTGTCGCTGGATCCCGACGTCATCAAGCTGGACATCTCCCTGACCCGGAACGTCGACACGGACCGGGCCCGTCGAGCCCTCGCTCGAGCGTTGATCACCTTCGCCAACGAGATCGGCGCGATGATCGTGGCCGAGGGTATCGAGACCGAGGGCGAGCTTCAGGCGTTGCAGGAGCTGGGGGTCACCTACGGACAGGGATTCCACCTGGCCCGGCCGGCCCGGATCGAAGCGGTCGCCGCTCGGATGAGCGCCGCCTAGATCCTCCCCGTCCCGGTACCCTCGTGCCGTGGCGGACCCCAGACGACGTCTTCCATCGGTCGACGTCCTCCTTCGATCGGAGCCCGCGCGCCGGGCGGCGGACCGGTTCGGTCGCGAGGTGGTCCGGCAGGCCATCCGCACGGTGCTGGACGGAGTGCGCAAGGCCCCGGGCGGCGGCGACGCTCCCGACACCGAGCTGCTCCTGGTCCGGGCGGCACGTCTGGCCGCCAGGATGTCGTTCGGGCTCTCCCGGGTCGTCAACGCCACGGGGGTCGTCCTGCACACGAACCTGGGCCGCGCCCCGCTTCCGGCAGAAGCCGCGGCTGCCGCAGCCCGGGCCGCCCGTGGATACACCGACCTGGAGGTGGATCGGGAGACGGGGCGGCGTGGACGGCGCGCGGCCCGGGCGGAATTCCTGCTCAGCACGCTGACGGGTGCCCAGGACGCGCTGGTGGTGAACAACAACGCCGCCGCGCTCCTGCTGGGCCTGGCGGCACTGGCCTCGCGCAAGGAGGTTCTGGTCTCCAGGGGCGAGCTGATCGAGATCGGCGGTGAGTTCCGCCTTCCGGACATCATGCGCGCGTCCGGGGGGAAGCTCGTGGAGGTGGGGACCACCAACCGGACCCGCCTCCAGGATTACCGTGAGGCCGTGTCCCCGCGCACCGGGCTGATCCTCAAGGTGCATCCCAGCAACTACCGGGTGGTGGGCTTCGCCGCTTCCCCGGCGACGCGTTCGCTGGCCGACCTGGCCGGCAAGGCCGGCATCCCGCTGCTGTACGACATCGGGAGTGGTGTGCTGGACCGGTACCCGGAGGTGCCGCCCGAAGAGCCATCCGCGAAGGAGGCGCTCGATGCGGGCGCGGATCTCGTGTGTTTCTCCGGAGACAAGCTCTTGGGAGGACCGCAGGCGGGAATCGTCGCCGGGCGGAAGGAGTTGGTCGAACGGCTCCGACGGCATCCCATGGCCCGGGCCCTGCGCGTCGACAAGATGACGGTCGCGGCTCTGGAGGTGGTCGTGGGGATGTACGCCCGCGGCGAGCGGAGCCGCCTGCCCACGTGGGAAGCCGTGGGCCAGAAGCCCACCGTGCTCCGCAAGCGCGCCGCCGCGCTGGCGGAGTCCCTCCCCGGAGCGCGCGTTGAGCGAGGTTCGTCGGTCGCCGGAGGGGGATCCGTTCCCGGGTACGCCATCCCGACGTGGTCCCTCCGGCTCCCGGCGATGCATCCGGAGCCGCTGGCGGCGCGGCTCCGCGTGGGGAACCCGCCGGTGTTCTGCCGGGTCGAGGAAGATGGCCTGCTCTTCGATCTTCGAACCGTGGCGCCCGACGACGACCTGCGGCTCGAGCGGGCCATCCGCTACGCGCTGTCGCAGGAGAGATGATGGAATCGGCCCCCGCAGCCGCGGAGCCGCTGCACGTCGTGGCTACCGCCGGGCACGTCGACCACGGAAAGTCCTCGCTGATCGTCCGGCTCACGGGCATCGACCCGGACCGGTGGGAAGAGGAGAAGCGGCGCGGCCTGACCATCGACCTGGGGTTCGCCTGGTGCACGCTGCCCTCCGGCCGGGAGATCGGCTTCGTGGACGTTCCGGGACACGAGCGGTTCGTTCGCAACATGCTGGCCGGAGTGGGCCCGCTTCGGCTGGTGCTGTTCGTGGTGGCCGCCGACGAGGGATGGAAGCCACAGTCCGAAGAACACCTGGCGATCGTGGACGTGCTCGGCGCCCAGGCTGGCGTGGTGGCGCTGACCAAGCGCGACCTCGTTGATGAGGAAACGCTGGGGGCACGCATGGAGGAGATCCGGGCCCGGCTGGCCGGCACGACGCTGGAAGACGCGCCCCTCGTGGCGTGCTCGGCGCAGAGCGGCGAGGGGCTCGGCGAGCTGCGCGAGGAGCTCGACCGAATCGTCGGCGAGGCCCCTCCTCCCGAGGACGCCGGCCGGCCCAGGATCCACATCGACCGCTCGTTCACGATCCGTGGTGCCGGCACGGTGGTGACCGGCACGCTCACCGGGGGGACATTGTCGGTGGGAGACGAGGTCGTCCTCCACCCCGACGGGACGCGGGCCCGCATCCGTTCATTGCAGACCCACCGCCGGCCCGTGCCCGTCGCTCGTCCCGTGTCCCGCGTCGCCGCGAACCTGGTGGGAACATCGAAGGAGGACGTGGAGCGAGGCGACGTCCTGGCCCGGCCCGGCCAGTGGCGCCCCACCGCGCTGGTGGAAGCTCGGCTTCGTCCGGTGCGCGGCATCGAGCATCCCCTCACGGCCCGCGGTGCGTACAAGCTCTACGTGGGTGCGGCCGAGCGGGACGCCCGCCTCCGGCTGTACGACCGGTCCGAGCTGCTCCCCGGAGGAACGGTCTTCGGCCGGCTTCGGCTCTCGCGCCCGGTGGTGGTCGACGTCGGGGACCGGTTCGTGCTGCGGGAGGCCGGGCGGCGGGAGACGGTGGCCGGCGGGGTGATCCTGGACGCCGACCCGCCGGCGCGTCCTGGCCCCGACCCCGCGTCCCGGCTGTCACGGCGAGAGGGGGGAGATCACCACGACATCCCCGTGGCCGTGGTCTCGGATCGGGGCGCGATCCGGGCCTCCGAACTCAGGCCGGTGGCCGGTTCGTCACCGTCCGCGATCCGGGGCGCCGCCCGCGTCGGTGAATGGTGGGTCTCGGAGGAGGCACTCGGATCGATGCGCGACGCCGCGCTCGCCGCGCTGGCGGATGAGCATCGCCGCAACCCGCTGCGGCCGGGGATCGACGCCTCCGAGATCAAGCCGACGTTGATGCGGGCGCGGCCCGACCTCACCGCCCAGCTCGAGCAGGGGCTCGGCGCGGAGGTTCTGGATCTCTTGGAGGCCGAGGGCGTCGTCGCCCGTCAGGCGACCACGGTCCGGCTCCCGGATCATCGCGTGACGCTCGGCGATCGCGAGCCGGAAGCCGAACAGCTGACCAAGATCGTTGCCGAGGCCGAGCCCACCCCACCCACCGTGAAGGACCTCGAAGGGTTGGGCTATGAGCCCGAGTTGATCGAGGCCTCGGTCATGACCGAACGGCTGGTCCGGGTCTCCGCGGAGATCGTGGTCACACCGCCGTTCCTGGCCCGGGCCGAGGAGATCGCCCGCAGCGAGGCCGCCCGGCCCGATGGCCTGACCGTCAGTCGCTTCCGCGAGCTGTTGGGCACGACGCGCAAGTACGCCCTCCCCCTTCTGGGCTACCTCGACGACCGAGGCGTCACCCGTCGCGACGGCGACGTCCGGCGCCTGAACGGTTGACCCGTTCGGTCCCCGGGAACAATCACAGGCATGTCCAAGCAGGCGAATGGCTCGATCCCCGGGCCCACCTCCGTGCCCGGCCTGCGCTACATGGCCGACGGCATCCCCGGCCTTCGCAGGCGCCGAGCGGGCCGGGGGTTCGTGTACCTCGATGCCGAGGGCAACCGGGTTGAAGACCCCGAGACGCTCGCTCGCATCCGGGCCCTGGCCATTCCGCCGGCGTGGACCGACGTGTGGATCTGTCCGGCGTCCAACGGGCACCTCCAGGCGACCGGAAGGGACGCCCGGGGACGCAAGCAGTACCGATATCACGACAGGTGGCGGACGGTCCGGGACGAGACCAAGTTCGACCGGCTGGTGGATTTCGGCAAGTCCCTCACGGATATCCGTCGCCGGGTCCAGCGCGACCTGGCCCTCGATGGGCTCCCCCGGGAGAAGGTGCTGGCCACCGTGGTCCGGCTGATGGACACGGCGTTCGCCCGGGTCGGCAACGCGGAATACGCCCGAGACAACGACTCGTTCGGCCTGACCACCCTCCGCAACCGGCACGTGGAGGTCAAGGGCTCGACGGTTCGCTTCGAGTTCACCGGGAAGGGCGGCAAGGTCCATGTCTTCGACGTCCGCGACCAGCGACTGGCCCGCATCGTCCGCCGGTGTCGGGATCTCCCTGGATACGACCTGTTCCAGTACGTGGACGAGGAGGGCGAGCGCCGGCCGATCGGGTCGAGCGACGTCAACGACTACCTGCGGGAGATCACGGGGACGGATTTCACCGCCAAGCACTTTCGGACCTGGGCGGGAACCGTCCTGGCCGCGTCGACGCTGGCGGCGATGGAGCCTCCTCGCTCGGAGCGGCAGGGGAAGCGCAACGTGAACCGGGCCATGGAAGTCGTGGGCAAGGGCCTGGGCAACACGGCGAACATCGCCCGGAAGTCGTACGTCCACCCGGAGATCATCGAGATGTATCTCGACGGCAGTCTCAAGCCGGCGTGGGACCGGCCCCTTCCGAAGCGGGCCCCTCGATCGACCAGCCGCTTGCGGGCCGACGAGCAGCGCGTGCTTCGGGCGCTCAGGAACGGCGCCCGGTCACGGAAGGCGGCCTAGCCGCCGCAGCACCCCGGAGGGCACTCCGGGCAGAACGGTGGCTGATTCGGGTCGAGCCTCATCGGTTCACCTCCCTTCCGAAGACGAGATCATCTTGACGGACACATCGACGGCTGTCAATATGCTCTGGTGAAGCTGGTCCAGGTCATCGACGCGGACTGTTGTCCACCGGTGCTCAGATCCTCGCTCGACGAGGAGGAAGCGGGCCGTCTCGCCGCGGCATTGAAGGTGATGGCCGATCCAGCCCGCCTCCGGTTGGTGAGCCTCATCGCCGCTCAACCCGGCGGCGAGGCGTGCCAGTGCGACCTCACCCACGAGATCGGCCTGTCCCAGCCGACGGTGAGCCACCACCTTCGGGTCCTCCACGAGGCGGGCGTCCTCGACCGGGAGCAGCGAGGCCGGTGGGCCTACTACCGGATCCGCTCGGACCCGTTGCGCCAACTGGCGCAGGCCATCTCTCCGGTCACACGCCGGGCCTCGTGACGGCCGCAGCCATCCGACCTATGTGAGATACGTGACCGTCAGAAGATCTCCGCTTGAGAAGAATCGGCCCGACGATGTCACGCAGCGAACGCGGATCCGCACCTCGCCCGGCCCGGAGGCGTTGCTCACGTACCGATGAAGTGATTCGGTGAATGACCCGGCGGCCGGCACCTCGGCGGTCCCGACCTCTTGCGAGTCGAATTCGACCCACGTACCTGCGGAGAAATTCCGGATGAACATCTTCTGCGTACACAGCCGAGAGTTCATCCCCTGGTAGTTCACCGTCAGTCCCGTTATCTCGTTGGGCACCTCGGTGAACGAGGCAAACCAGTTCGTGGAGTACTGGGGACCCGCCGTTGAGTTCACTTCGAAGTACCTGTCGTCGTCCTCGGCGAGGTCGGTAGCGGTACCGGCCCGCAGCGTGCGGGCCAGGATTGTGGCCCCGGCGGGCAGGACCCGCGTCCCAATCACGGGATCGACACAATCCGCGGTCCCATCCTCGTCGGCATCAGCCGACGTGCTGCTTGAGCTCAGCGGATTCGAGCCGCAGGCGGTCTCGTCGGCGTCGGACTGGCCGTCGCCGTCGTCATCCGTGTCCGCGTTGTTTCCGATCGAATCACCGTCGGTGTCGGTGGACTCGTTGGGGTCATCGGGGAAGACATCGGAGGTGTTCGCCACCCCGTCTCCGTCCCGGTCGGTGTCCACGCAATCCGGCGTCCCGTCAGTGTCGAGGTCCGCCGAGGTACTGGTCGCGCTGAGGGGGTTGGACCCGCAGGCGGTCTCGTGGGCGTCGGATTGGCCGTCGCCGTCGTCATCCGTGTCGGCGTTGTTTCCGATCGAATCACCGTCGGTGTCGGTGGTCTCGTTGGGGTCATCGGGGAAGGCGTCGGACGTGTTTGCCACTCCATCGCCGTCCTTGTCCGAGTCCACACAGTCGGGGATGGTGTCCGTATCGAGGTCGGGAGACGTGCTGGTGGCATCAGCAGGATCGGATCCGCAGGTGGCCTCATCGGCGTCCGACTGACCGTCCCCGTCGTCGTCAAAGGTGACAGTGATGTCGTCGACCAGCGTCCCGATGTGTTCGTTGTCGAACCCATCGATCGTGTTGAACGTGAAGCGCATCCGCATGGTGTCGCTGGTGGGGACGAAATCCAGGGACACGGGCGTCCACGCGGTCGTGGTGGCCGCCGTGGACCACAGCTCCGTCCACGTCGACCCTCCGTCGAAGCTCACCTCCAGGGTGGTCTTGTCGAAGACGCTGCACCGTTCGAGCGGAGGCAAGCATTCGGTCTCCGTGAAATAGGCGAAACCGATACGAGCTTCCCTGCCGGTCAGGACGCCGACCTCCGGGGAGGTCAGCGTGCCGCTGTTCGGATTGAGCGTTGCATAGTCACAGCTGAAATCCATCCCGTAATAGAAGGCGTGCGTGGCCGAATTGAATCCGGGAAGCGGGGCCGCGCAAAGGCTCGAGTTGACCCGATGCCACAACCCGGTGGTGGACCAACCGGATGTGTTTCCTTCCAACTGGTCCGAGAACAGGTCGCCGGCGGCCGGAGCCGAAGGCGCCAGGAACAACACCGAGGAAAGCGTAAGGAGAGCGGTGATCAGGGACCTCACCGCTCGGCGGGATGGAGGCGAAGTTCGCGCGCCGGGCATCATCACTCCGGAATCCGGATTGGTAGCGAATGTACGCTTCGCCACAAGCCGAGTACATGACTACATGTGAGGGTTTTCACTAGTCCGTTCTGACTAGTTACTTACCCTGCCCAGGGAGCCCGAATCTGCGTCCAAAGCGCTACTCGACCTCGGCGATCAGCTCGACCTCGACGGGTGCCCCCAGCGGAAGCACCGCCGCCCCCACCGCAGCCCGGGCATGCCGCCCGGCATCGCCGAACACCTCCGCGAAGAGATCGCTCGCTCCGTTGGCCACCTTGGGCTGGTCGGAGAACCCCTCCGCAGAGGCCACGAACACGGTCACCTTGGCGATCCGGCGGATCCGGTCCAGCGAACCGAGCTCGGCTCTGAGTGCGGACAGGGCCTGGAGACCGCACCGGCGGGCCAGCCCGGCGCCATCCTCAATGGAGATCTCCTCACCCAAGCGCCCGGTGGCCAATGGCTTCCCGTCTTCCAGCGGAACCTGGCCGGCCACGAACGCGAACCCGTTGGAAACAACTACGGGGACGTACGAAGCAACGGGTTTGGCGGGTGGGGGGAGCTCGATGCCGAGTTGTTTGAGGCGGTCCTCCGCGCTCACCCGGCGCGCTTGGCGGCCCGCTCCCGCTCCCGGATCAGGGCCTTGCGCTCGACCTCGTTCAGGCCGCCCCAGATCCCGTGGGGCTCGCGGTTCCGCAGGGCGTACTCCAGGCACTCGACGCGGACCTTGCAATGGGCGCAGATCGCCTTGGCCCTGGCCTCCCGGCCCTCCTTCTCCTCCTTACGCTCGAAGTAATTCGGAGCGAAGAAGAGCTCGGACTCCTCGCCACGGCAGGCTGCGTCGTACTGCCAGCCGATGTCCCAGTCGTTGAGGACCACCTGCAGATCGGCCACCGAGGCCTTCCCTCCCTTACGTGCGTCCGTTACAAACGCCCCCGTCGCGTGGTGCTCGGGCGATCGGGGGCTCGGTATTTCAACTTTTTCCTCGTAATTACGTTGTCGCGCTCACCCTATCAAGAGGCCTTTCTCTTGGCAATACCTCCCCGACAAAGGGTACTAACTGCCCGAGTCGGACGAAAGGCCCCGGCTCATTCTCCTTCCCGCCCTCTTCGACGAAGCGGTCAGCCAGGGGCTACGAGCGCTTCCGGCTCCTGGACTCCACCTGCTGCATGGCGTCCAGGAACGGCCGGAACAGCTCCACGGGGATGGGCAGCACCAGGGTGGAGTTCTTCTCCGCAGCCACTTCGCTCATGGTCTGCAGCAGGCGCAGCTGGAAGGCGGTCGGATGCCGGGCGATGACGTCGGCCGCCTGTCCAAGCTTCTCCGATGCCTGGAACTCCCCCTCGGCGTTAATGACCTTCGCCCGACGGGTCCGCTCTGCTTCGGCCTGACGGGCCATGGCCCGCTGCATGGTGTCGGGCAGATCCACGTCCTTGATCTCTACGTGGCTGACCTTCACGCCCCACGGCTCCGTGAGGTCGTCGATCACCGCCTGGAGCTGCTCGTTGAGCTCCTCCCGGCGGGCCAGCAGCTCGTCCAGCTCGGCCTTCCCCAGGATCGAGCGCAGCGTGGTCTGAGCGATCTGCGACGTTCCCAGCAGATAGTTCTGGATCTCCACCACGGCCCGGACCGGCTCGACCACCTGGAAGTAGATGACCGCGTCGACGCGAACCGTGACGTTGTCCCGGGTGATGACGTCCTGGGGCGGCACGTTCATGGTCACCGTCTGCAGGTTCACCTTCACCATGCGGTCGATGAACGGGATGATGAAGAACAGTCCCGGTCCCTTCGCACCGGGGAGAACCCGGCCGAGGCGGAAGATCACACCGCGCT
>DASZKM010000166.1:0-1671 GCA_035947055.1 Actinomycetota bacterium | reverse complement strand
CGTTCTTCGCCCGGGCGTGGGACACGATCGTCAGGCTGGGCGGTCGCGAGGAGCTGCGGAACCGCACCGAGCTCCTGAGCGGAACGCGGGGACGGGTTCTGGAGGTGGGCGCGGGGTCCGGGCTGAACTTCCGGCTCTACCCTCCCGAGGTCGAGCAGGTCGTCGCCGTGGAGCCGGAGCCGACCATGGCCTCGCGGGCCGCGGAGCGGGCCCGCCGGGCGGACGTTCCGGTGAAGATGGTGCGAGCCACGGCCGAGGCGTTGCCGTTCAGGGACGAGACATTCGACACCGTGGTTCTCTGTCTCGTCTTCTGCTCGGTGGACGATCCCGTTCGGGCGGCATCGCAGGTCAGACGAGTCCTGCGGCCCGGCGGAGAGCTGCGGGTGTACGAGCACGTTCGGTCGGCCAGCCCTCGCGCCGCCCGGTGGCAGGACCGGTTCGAACGGCCGTGGGGTGTGGTGGGCGGCGGATGCCATCCCAACCGCGACACGGTGGCCACCCTCCGCGCCTCGGGGTTCGAGGTGGACGTCCGCCGCCTGCCGGTTGGACCTCCCTCGCCGGCTCGTCCCCACGTCCTGGGCACGGCCCGGCCCGCGTGAGGGTCATCGCCGGATCGGCCCGGGGAACCAGGCTGGCGCCCGTGCCGCGGGGAACCCGGCCGCTGTCGGACCGGGCCCGAGAAGGGCTGTTCTCCAGCCTCGCCGATCAGATCCCCGGGGCGCGGGTGGCCGATCTGTTCGCCGGCACCGGGGCCACCGGCATCGAGGCCCTGTCCCGAGGTGCCGCCTCCGCCCTGTTCGTCGACTCGTCGGCTGGGGCGGTGCGGACCATCCGAGCGAATCTGGATCGCACCGGCCTGGCTGCGAAGGCGGATGTCGTTCGAGCCGACGTGGCCCGGGCCCTCGAACGCCTGGAGGGGCCGTTCGACCTGGCCTTTCTCGATCCGCCGTATGCCCATCCGCCGGGAGACCTGGCCGACGTGCTGGCCCGCCTCACGCCGCTGGTCCCGGGCGGCACCATCGTGCTCACTCGCCCGCGGGGGAATGCCACAGATGTGATTCCGATACACTGGCAGATCGTCAGGCTCCTGGACTACGGCGACACACGAGTTCTCATCTGTCGGGAGGGAACGTGACCCTCACGGCCCTGGTCCCGGGCACCTTCGACCCGGTCACCAATGGCCACCTGGACATCGTGCAGCGTGCCGCGGCGCTCTTCGACCGCGTGGTGGTGGCAGTGGTCGAGAACCCCGGCAAGAGCCCGCTGTTCGAGGTCCGGGACCGGGTGGCCATGCTCCAGGAAGCCGTGTCCGCCATGGAAAATGTCGAGGTGACCTCCTTCACCGGCCTGCTGGTGGACGAGGCTCGCAGCCGAGGCATCACGGCGATCGTGAAGGGCCTCCGCGCCGTCACCGACTTCGACTACGAGCTGCAGATGGCCCAGATGAACCGGCATCTCGGCGAGATCGAGACCTGTTTCGTGCCCACCAGCCCGAAGTGGTCGTACCTGTCGTCGTCGCTGGTGAAAGAAGTGGCTCAGTACGGCGGGGACGTGTCGGGCCTGGTGCCCGACCACGTGGTTCGCCGCCTGAAGGAGAAGTTCGCCTGATGGATGTGGCCGGGCGGTTGGAGCAGCTGGAGGAGCTGGTCACCGGGGCCAAGTCGATGCCGC
>DASZKM010000165.1:0-3669 GCA_035947055.1 Actinomycetota bacterium | reverse complement strand
GGCCGACCTCCAGCAGGCCGGCGCGACCGGTGGCCGCTCGGGGCCGGAGAAGGTTGGCCCGTCCCACCGCTTCCCGGACCGACCGCAACCCAAGACCCGCCAGGATGTGACGAACCTCCTCGGCCACGTGGAGCAGGTAGGCCGCCACCATCTCGGGGGTCCCGGCGAACTTGGCCCGGAGATCCGGACGTTGCGAGGCGATGCCCACCGGACAGGTGTCCCGGTGACACGTTCGGACCATGATGCAGCCCTCCGCGACCAGCGCTGCCGTGCCGAACGAGTACTCGTCGGCCCCCAGCAGCGCGGCCACCACCACGTCCCGGCCGGTCTTGAACCCGCCGTCCACTCGGACCCGGCACCGCCCCCGCAGGCCGTTCGCCACCAGCGCATCCTGGGTCTCCACCAGCCCGATCTCCCAGGGCAACCCGGCGTTCTTGATCGACGACAGCGGGCTGGCCCCGGTTCCGCCGTCGGCCCCGGCGATGTGGACGATCTCCGCCAGGCCCTTCACCACGCCGGCGGCGATGGTCCCCACGCCCACGCTCGACACCAGCTTCACCGAGACGTCCGCGGTGGGGTTGACCTGCTTCAGGTCGTAGATCAGCTGAGCCAGGTCCTCGATGGAGTAGATGTCGTGATGCGGCGGCGGAGAGATGAGGGCCACGCCCGGCGGGGTGTGCCGGAGCCGGGCGATCTCCTCGGTGACCTTGTTCCCGGGAAGCTGGCCGCCCTCGCCGGGCTTCGATCCCTGGGCCATCTTGATCTGAAGCTCCTCGGCGAACGCGCAGTATTCGGCGGTGACGCCGAACCGCCCCGAGGCCACCTGCTTGATCTTCGAGTTGCGGTGGTCCCGATACCTCGACCGCTCCTCGCCGCCTTCCCCGGTGTTGGCCTTGCCGCCGATCATGTTCAGCGCCACGGACAGCGTCTCGTGCGCTTCGGCCGACAGGGCGCCGTGGGACATGGCCCCGGTCGAGAACCGGCGCACGATCTCCGACGCGGGCTCGACTTCGTCCACGGGCACCGGCGGCCCGGCCGGAGCGAGCTCCAGGAGATCGCGCGGCTCGGTGGGCGGGCGGTCGTTGACCAGCGTGGCGTATCGCCGGTAGGCCTCGTAGCCGCCGCCCCGGACCGCTCGATGGAGGGCGTGCGCGGCTCGCATCTCGTCGGTGAGCTCCGTCACCGTCCCGCCGGCCGGCGATTCGGCGGACCGCGGACCGCCCGGCCGTTGGCCCTCCAGCCCCACGGTGGCGTGCAGGGCGTCGACGACGTCGGGGTTCGTCGCGTGATACTCGCCGCCGGCCCGGTGCTTGATGAAGCCGGGGTTGGTGAGGGCGCCGCGTTCCGAGTAGCCGACGTCATGGCGGCGCAGGACATCCTCGGCGATCTCCGCGAACCCGATGCCGCCCAGGGGCGTGGGAGCCCCGGACAGGCACAGGTCCACCACGTCCGCCGACAGGCCCAGGACCTCGAAGATCTGGGCTCCGATGTAGGCGTCGACGGTGGAGATCCCCATCTTGGACATCACCTTCAGGACGCCGTCCTCGACCGCCGACCGGAACCGCTCCACGGCTTCCTCGGCCGGCAGCGAACCGGCCCCCAGGCGGCCCTCCGCGCTGAGCGCCACCACCGTCTCCACCGCGGTGCGCGGACAGACCGCTTCGGCCCCGAATCCCAGCAGGCACGCCACGTCGTGGCTGTCCCGCGCGTCGCCGGCCTCGGCGACCAGGCCCGCGAGGGTTCGGAGGCCCGCCCGGACCAGCGCGTGATGCACGGCACCAACCGCCAGGACCGAGGGGATCGGGGCCCGCTCCGGAGACAGTGCCCGGTCGGACACCACCAGAATGTCGGCGCCCGCATGAACCGCCGCTTCCGCTTCCCGCGCCACGCGCCGGCATCCCGCTTCCAGGCCGCCAACCCCGTCGGAGACCGGAAACGTGGCGTCCAGACGGTGGCCATCCAAGGCGTCCACGTCGGCCGGGGAGAGAAGGAACGTGGGAAGCTCGATCAGCTCCGACGCGCCGGGGGTCTCCTCCAGCAGCGGGGCCCGGCGGCCCAGCCGCACGCGGAGTGACATCACCCGTCGCTCCCGGAGATGGTCGATGGGCGGGTTGGTCACCTGGGCGAACCGCTGCTTGAGGTAGTTGGTAACGGGGCGGGGGCGGCCGGCCAGCGGGGGCAGCGGCGTGTCGTCGCCCATCGAGGACGTCGGCTCCTTTCCCTGCGTGGCCATGGGGCGAAGGACCACGGTGACCTCTTCCTTGGTGAAGCCGAACGTCACCTGCCGGGCGGTGAGATCGTCGGGCACCGCCACGCCGGATCGGCCCACCGGCTCGGCCCGGCCGTTCCGTTCGATCCACTCGCCGTAGGGCTGCCGGGACGCCAGCCATCCCTTGATCTCGGCGTCCTCCACCACGCGGCCGTCCGCCGGGTCCACGCACAGCATCTGCCCCGGTCCCAACCTCCCCCGGCGCACCCGTCCCCGGCCCTCCACGTCGACCGCCCCCGCCTCGGAAGCGCACACCACCAGCCCGTCGTCACAGACGGCATAGCGGAGGGGGCGAAGCCCGTTGCGGTCCAGAGCGGCCCCCACCCGGATGCCGTCGGTGAACACCACGCCGGCCGGGCCGTCCCACGGCTCGCTGAGGCAGGCGTGGTACCGGTAGAAGTCCCGGACGGCATCGGGAAGATCGGGGGTTCCTTCCCACGCTTCGGGAATCAGCATGGCCAGCGCGTGGCGAACGTCTCGCCCCCCGCGGACCAGGAGCTCCACGGCGTTGTCGAGCATGGCGGAGTCGGATCCCGTCTCGTCGATCAGGGGACGGAGGAGCTCGTCGCCTTCGCCGTCTCCCGAATCGAGCACCCCCGCCCCGAGACTGCCCTCTCGGGCCCGCATCCGGTTCACGTTGCCCTGGATGGTGTTGATCTCGCCGTTGTGGCACAGGAACCGGAACGGCTGAGCCCGCTCCCACGTCGGGGCGGTGTTGGTGCTGTACCGCTGATGGAAGACGGCGAACGGCACCGCGAAGTCGGGATCGCGAAGGTCGGGGTAGAACGCCGCCAGCTGGTCGGCAGCGCACAGTGCCTTGTACGTCACGGTCCGGAACGACAGCGACGACGCATAGCACCGCACGCCGACGGCCCGGGCGGCGCGCTCGACGCGCTTGCGGGCCCGGAAGGACCGCCGCTCGGTGACCTCACCGGGCTCGCCGGGCGGACCGACCAGGAGGGCCTGCTCCACGGACGGTCGCTCGTCCCGGGCGTGGTCGCCCAGCGCCTCCGGCTCGACGGGGACCGGCCGCCACGCGGCCACGGGGATCCCTTCCGTGCCACAGGCGTCCTCCACCAGCCGGCGGGCCGCGAGCCGGGCCTGGGGATCGCGGGCATCGAAGAAGCACATGGCCAGCCCGAGCGAGGCGGCCGGGGCGTCAACATGGAGGTCGTCGCCCACCCAGGCCAGGAAGGAGCGAGGGATCGGTACCAGGATCCCGGCGCCATCTCCCGTTCTCGCGTCAGCAGCCACGGCGCCGCGGTGGCGGACCCGTCGCAGGGCTTCCAGGGCGGTCTGCAGGACCGAGTGGGACGCCCGCCCCCGGGCGTCGGCCACGAAGCCGATCCCGCACGCATCTCGATCTCGTCGTGGGTCTCCCGCCCTGCCCGGGTCTGCAG
>DASZKM010000164.1:0-2576 GCA_035947055.1 Actinomycetota bacterium | reverse complement strand
AGAGCCCGAAGGGCTCGGTGCACCATGGCGCACCACAGGTGAGCGGGGTCCCGAAGCTCCGAGGCCGTGCGCACATATGCCTCGATCTCCTGGTCGAAAGTGTGGATGTCCCCGAGCTCCAGGAGCGCGGGGAGCCGGTAGATGTACGCGACCTGTCGGCGATCCCGGTTTCCGACCTGCTCGGCGAGCACCAGGATCTGTGCACCCATGGCCAGCCTCTCCCGCACGTTGTCGGGCCCCGCGGTGGCTTGGGCGCTGGTCTCGATGGCGTAGCTCAGGGCCTCGGGATCCTCGAGCTTCCTGGCCAGCTCCACGGCCTCGCGGCTGAGCCGCTCTCGGCGTTCGGCGTCCTCGGAGTAGTACAACTCGATGGCCAGCCGGGTCATCACATCGACCCGCAGGGGACTCTCCTCCGCACCCAGCTCGGCCAGAGCTTCCTCCAAGAGCCCGACCAGGATGTGGTCGCTGACCCCGATCGTCAGGGTGTACCGGCCATAGCCCAGAGCGGCCGCGGCGAGTAGGTCGGGGGCGCCCAAGGTGCGGGCAGATTCGGCGGCGCGGAGGAACGTCTCCCTTGCCCCGGGCACGTCGCCGGCCCGGTTCTGCGCCTGCCCCATCGACAGCAGGAGCTCGCATCGGCGCCGTTCGTCTACCGGCTCGCGGAGGGCCAGCGCCCGCAGCGCTCGCTCGTAGTGCGCCGCCGCGTTCTCCCAGGCGTACAGGCGGCTGGCTCGGTCCGCAGCTTCCACCGCATACTCGACGGCCTTTTCGACCTCACCGAGCGGCGCCGCCTGGAAGAAGTGGTATGCGACCTCGGAGACGTTCCCTCGTGGATCCCTTCGGTACTGCTCCTCGAGCGCGGTCCCGAAGGCCAGATGCAGACGCAGCCGATCGGGCGTGGGCAGCTCGTCGTAGATGGTTTCCCGAACCACACCGTGCGAGAAGGTGAACCCGCCGGGCAGACCGGGCACCTCTTCGAGGATGCCTGCGCCCACGCACTCGCCCAGTGCCTGGAGAACGTCCTCGGGAAGAAGGTCGCTCACTCGCTGGATGGGAGCGGCTTGGAACTCCTCGCTGATCGTTGCGGAGGCCACGGCGATGGCCTGCCGGGCCCGTACGGACAGAGGCTCCAGACGGCGACGGATCGCCTGGCGGAGCGTCTCGGGGATCGGAAGGGCCCTGGCCGTCTCGCGATCGGGAAGGCCACCTTCGGTCGACAGCAGACGCGCGACCTCCCCGACGAACAGAGGATTGCCCTCGGTGGCATCGTGCACCTTGGCGATGAGGTCGTCTGCCGCCGGGCCACCCTGGGCCTCGGTGACGAACTGACCGACCTCCCCTTCCGTCAAGCCGGCCAGTGAGATGCGACGTCCCTCCCGGGCGGCCTCGGCCAGGATCTCACCGGGCCGACCCCGCTGGCGGGCTTCCAGCTCTCGGTAGGCGCCGACGACCAGGATGCTTCCCTGACGGAGCTCCCGGGCCAGGAACTCCAGCAAGAGGATGGACGGCACATCCGCGGCGTGCAGATCGTCCAGGAAGATGGCCAGCGGCTGGCGGGCGGAGAGCTCGATGAGGAACGACGTGGCGGCGTCGAACAGGAGGAAGCGGGCCTCCTCGGTCTCCGCTGCCTCGGGAATCTCGACATCGCGCAGTCGTTCACGAAGCTCCGGGATGATCCGGGCCAGATATGGGGCGCCGGGGCCCAGGAGCGGAGCCAGGGTCTCGGTCGACAGCTCCCGGATGCAGGCCCGGGTCACTTGTAGCCACGGCCAGTAGGGCGGGGCGCCTCCTCGTTCCCAGCAGCGCCCCCACAGCACGCGAGCCCCGGACTGGTCTGCCTCGCGAGCCACCTCGTCTGCCAGGCGGGTCTTTCCGATCCCCGGCTCGCCGGTGACCAGGATCAGGCGCCCACGACCAGACAGTGCGTCCTGGAGTCCGGCGCGGAGCTCGTTCAGCTCCCGCTGCCGGCCGATGAAGGTCGATCCGGGGGACGGCGGAGAGGCGTGGCTCTCCTGACGCTCGTCATCCACGGCCGGGCTCCTGAATCGGGCTTTTCAGGAGCCTTTTCTACATCTCCGCGAGGCGGGTGAACAGGTCATCCGGGACGGGGGGGCCCGGGAGCTAGGGTTGCCCCCCTAGTGGCCCACCTTGCAGCTGCTCTTGCCGCCGCCCTTCCCGGCCTGGCTGGTCGAGGGGACACATTCCAGCGCCCGGTCGAAGTACACGTTCGGGTCCGGATCGGTGGGCGCGCCGTCCCGGTTGTCCCCCCATCCGAACAAGAAGTCGGAGTCGCCTCCCGTCATCCCGTTGTAGTCGCCCATGTAGCAGCCCGAGAACCCGCCGGTGTTCGGGTTGGTCTGGGAGGGAGGAAAGGCGACGTCGCCGATCTGGGTGAGCGGTCCGAACGTCTTTCCCCCGTCCTGGGAGACCCTCCCGAACAGGGCCATCTCCCAGTTGGGAAGGGTGGGGCCGGAGACCCGCCGATCGTACCAGGAGACGGCCACCCGCCCGAGGGCATCCACCCGCACCTGGGGATGGAACTGGTCGGTGGCGTGGTCGTCGTCGTGGAGGAGCAC
>DASZKM010000163.1:0-7670 GCA_035947055.1 Actinomycetota bacterium | reverse complement strand
ACCCCGCCCGGGCCGCCGCATCGAACACCTTCGGCCAGTCGGCGCGAAGCCCGGGCCGGGCGTTCCATCGACGTCCCCGAGGGTGGGCCAGGACATGGACCGTCGGGTTGCGGACCCCCGCGACGTACCGCTCTGTCTGGTCCTCCGTCCGTCGCAACGCCGAGTGGAACGCCCCCAGCACCAGGTCCAGCTTGGAGAGCACCGCGGGATCCATGTCGCCTTGACCCTCCGGCGACAGGTTCATCTCCAGCGAGCGAAGGAGCTGCAGTCGCGATCCGGACCCTGCCAGCTCTCCGTTGACCCGCTCGATCTCTTCCATCTGGCGGAGAAGCTTGGCCTCGTCCATGCCCCGGGCGATGCGCAGACCCTGCGAGTGGTCGGTGATCGCGGCGAACTCGTACCCCATGCTGGCTACCAGGGCGGCCATGTCATCCAGCGGAACCCTGCCGTCGCTCCACGTGGTGTGCATCTGCAGGTCGCCCCGGACATCCGTCCGCCACGCCGGGTGAGCTTCCAGCACGCGGCGGGCCTCGGCCAGGGTGAGGAATCCCCGGCGGACCTCGGGTGGCTCCGGGACCTCGGGCGGATCCTCGAGCCACGAATGCATCAGGCCCGCCGTCCACGGGCCCACCCGCGGAAGGTCGGTTAGCGATTCGCCGCGCTCGGCCAGGTTGACCACCTCCTCGGGCCATCCCAGTGCGGCGCTGGATGCCCGGCGCAGGGCTGACGCTCGGTGTCCGGTCTCGCGCTCGCCGGCTCGGGCCAGCAGCTCCGCGAGCTGCGCGTTGGTCAGCGGGATGTCGGCGACCGGCGGGGCTGCTGGGGTTTTCGACTCTGCTGTTTCGGTGACGGACGCCTTCCGAACGCTTCGGTGGCGGCGACCACTCGCAGGCGTTCGATCCCCGCCCGCTGCCGCTCGGCGCGGCCGACCAGTCGATCCAGGTCCACGCCGGCCAGCCGCTCCTCGGCCTCGGCCGCCAGTTTGAGGGTCCGCCACAGCGAGAGCTTTCCCTCGACGCCCAGCGACAACGCTTCGAGCTCCTCCAGTCGGCTGAGGGGGGAGTAGCCCACCAGTCGGCCGTTGAGCTTCAACCGGCCGACCTTTTCCGCCATCCACCCCGCGGCGGTTTTCGCCGGATTGGCCGCCACACCGAGTGCCTCCATGATCGAACGCAGCGAGTCCCGATCCTCGGTGAGCTCCTCGACCAGGGTCTCGAAGAAGCGCCCGACCTCGTTGCCCTTGTTCTGGGTGTGGGTCCGGCGAGCGAGCTCAAGGCCTATCGTTGCCCCGGCCAGGTGGTCGTTCAGGTAGATGCCCAGCAGGCTCATCCGGGCAGCGTAGCAGTGGGGCTTAACCCAATGCCGCCCGGGGAAGGAATCGATCGTGCTGGAGATCGGCTACACGTTGTCCGCGGAAGAGCACGGGCCCGCCGACCTGGTCCGCAACGCTGCGGCCGCCGAGGAGGCCGGGTTCGACTTCCTGATGGTGTCCGATCACTTCCACCCTTGGATCGACCGGCAAGGCCACAGCCCGTTCGTGTGGGGCGTGCTCGGAGCGATCTCCCAGGCCACCAAGCGGGTGAAGGTGGGAACCGGAGTGACCTGCCCCATCCTGCGGATGCATCCGGCCATCGTCGCTCATGCCGCGGCCACCGCGGCCGTGCAGCTCGAGGGACGATTCCTGTTCGGCGTGGGGTCGGGCGAGAACCTCAACGAGCATGTGATCGGCGAGCGGTGGCCCTCGGCCGACGAGCGGCTGGAGATGCTCGAGGAGGCCGTGGAGGTGTTGCGGGTGCTGTGGAAGGGCGGTTTTCGCAGCCACCGGGGCCGTCACTTCCACGTCGAAGATGCGCGGATCTACGACCTCCCCGAAGAGCCGCCCCCCATCCTGCTGGCGGTGAAGGGCGACAAGGCGACGGAGCTGGCCGGTCGGATCGGCGACGGCCTGATCGGCCTGGCGCCGGAGAAGGACATCATCAGCCGCTTCGAGAGCGCTGGCGGCAGCGGGAAGCCGACCTACGGCCAGGTCCACGTGTGCTGGGCGAAGGACGAGGCCACCGCACGGCGCACGGCGCACGAGTGGTGGCCGAACACCGCCGTCCCCGGAGAGCTCACCGTGGAGCTGCCACTTCCGAGGCACTTCGAGCAGGCCAGCGAGAACGTGAGCGAAGAGGCCGTGGCCGACAAGGTCGTGTGCGGCCCGGACCCCGACCGTCACCTCGAGGCCATCCGCGAGTTCGCGTCCGCCGGATACGACCACGTCTGGATCCATCAGATCGGGCCGGACCAGGCCGGCTTCCTGCGGTTCTACGAGGAGCAGGTCCTTCCCAAGCTCCGGTAACCCTGCCCGATCCTGGGTGGGCAGGAGATGAAGGTTCCGATGGGGAATACCATCCGCGGTGGATCTCGCCCGCTTCCTGACCATCACGACCTGCCTGGCCGCTCTCGCCGGAGGCGGCCTGACCACCGTCGGTCCGGCCGCGAGCCAGGAGGCGATGGAATGCGGGTTGACCACGCTCCAGGCCACGATCATCGACACCGACGACGACGGCATCCTGGAGTGCGGGCCCGGCCAGCCCCTGTTCGTTCGCGAAGATCTCGTGGACGCGAGCCGCAGCCGGGCGGCCCGGCGTTCCCCGCTGGTCTCGTTCTTCACGCTTGCGGATCTCCAGTTCGCCGACGAGGAATCACCGCTCCGGGGCGAGTGGGCCGACAAGTGCGGCGACCACGCCGCCACGGCGGCCTTCCGGCCCCACGAGACCATGGTCGGGCAGATGCTGAACGCGCACGTCCAGGCGGCGAACCGCATCGCAGCTTCCGGCAGCCCCATCCTCGATGCTCCGTTCGACTTCTCGATCGCCCTGGGCGACCTTGCCGATAACCAGCACTACAACGAGACCCGTTTCTTCATCGACGTCCTGGATGGAGAGAAGCTGGTGGATCCCGATTCCGGGGCCGACGGATACGACGGCGTCCAGAGTGCGGATCCGGAGGGGTCGCCGGAGCACCCGTTGATCAGTCCCGTACAGGGCGAGCGGATCCTCGATCTGGCCAACGAGCCGTTCTGGGCCCCGGGCCTGCGGAACGCGGATGGATCCTTGATCCCCTGGTACTCGTTGATGGGGAACCACGACATGAAGGTCCAGGGCACCGTGGCCGACGACAATCCCCAGTGGCGGGCCTTCGTTCGCGCCTATGCCGTTGGCGGCCTGAAGGTCATGGACCTGGCCCCGGACAAGCAGCAGGAGGCCTGCCAGGGCGGGTTCACGGACCCCGAGTTCTGGATGGAGCTGGCCGCGAGCCCGGGAACGACGCAGCCCGTTCCGGCCGATCCCGACCGCCGCCTCCTGGATCGGGCGGATTGGATCCAGGAGCATTTCACGACCACCGGGATCCCGATCGGACACGGGTTCGGAGGACGTCGCTGTCCCAGCGACAGCCCCCCGCAGTTCGCCAGAGCCTGCTACTCGTGGAACCACGGTCCGTTCCGGTTCATCGGCCTGGACACCAACGCCGCGGAAGGGCTGGAGGAGGGGAACATCGACGAGGCGCAGTTCGAGTGGCTCGAGGACGAGCTGACGTCGGTCTCCCGGACGTACTACGACGAGGCCGGGAACCGGGTGGAGAACCCGGGGGCGACGAACAAGCTCGTCGTCATCGCCGCTCACCATCCGAACGTCAGCCTGCACAACACGGGACCGCGGACCGGATCGGATCCGGGGACCCGGGGCCAGATCTATACGGCCGAGGATCTCGAGGAGCTGCTGCTTCGGTTCCCCAACGTGATCCTCCAGGTGGACGGCCATACGCACCGGAACAAGATCTGGCTCCACCGCAACGACGAGCGGGGCACCGCGTACTGGGAGGTCAACACGTCCGCCGTGGCCGACTACCCCACCCAGAGCCGGACGATCGAGATCGCCGACAACCGGGACGGGACGCTCTCCATCTTCGCGGTCACGTTCGATGCGGCGTCGCCACCGAATCCCCGAGAGATCGGCTGGACCGTGGACGACATGACCCGTGAGAGCACGCTGGGCGGCGTTCGGGACGTCAACGAGGACTGGCTGGCGTCCGCGGGCCGGGAGGTCCAGTTCCACGATCCGCAGCAGGACTTCGGCAAGCTCGGTGAGCCCGAGGACCGCAACGTCGAGCTGCTGATCCGAGCGCCGTTCAAGATCCGTTCCGGCAAGCGACCGTAGTCGCGACTCCGCAGCCCGTTCATGGCGCACGACTGGCCGGGCGGTCTACGCTTGCTTGACCCGTGACGCCCGACGACACCGCGACGCCAACGCCCGAAGCACCGGCCGCGTCCGGCCCGCCGCGCGTCCGACCGGCCAGCCCGGAGCTCAACCCCCACGAAGCGGTCAATCTGTTCTTCGACCGGGCCGCCGACCACGTCGGCCTGGCCGACGAGATGCGCGACGTCCTTCGAACGTCGTATCGAGAGCTCACGGTCCAGGTGCCGGTGCGCATGGACGATGGGCGGCTGGAGGTATTTACGGGATACCGGGTGCAGCACAACGCCGCCCGCGGCCCGTATAAGGGCGGGATCCGTTACCACCCGGCGGCGGACCTCGACGAGGTCCGGGCCCTGGCCGCCCTCATGACCTGGAAGACCGCGGTCCTCGACATCCCGTTCGGTGGAGCCAAGGGCGGCGTGCAGTGCGATCCCACCAAGATGAGCGGACGGGAGAAGGAGCTCCTCACCCGCCGGTTCACCGCGATGATCAGCTACATCCTGGGCGTGAACCGCGATATCCCCGCGCCGGACGTGAACACCGACGCCCAGACGATGGCCTGGATGATGGACGCGTATTCGTCGCGCTACGGGTACACGCCGGCCATCGTCACCGGCAAGCCCGTCGAGCTGGGAGGATCGCACGGACGCGAGGCGGCCACCGGCAGAGGCGTCGTGGAGTGTCTGGGGAAGGCGTCACGTGACCTCGACATCGCTCTGGACGGGGCCACCGTGGCCGTGCAGGGGTTCGGCAACGTGGGGTCGTGGGTGGCCCGGCTCATCGGTGAACTCGGCTGCCGGCTGGTGGCCGTCTCCGACATCCGCGGAGGTGTGCACGCCGATCAGGGCCTCGATCCCCAGGCCGTGTTCGACCACGCCGCCGAGAACGGGTCGGTGGTCGGCGTCCCGGGCGCCGACGTGATCACGAACGAGGAGCTCCTCGAGCTGGATGTCGACATCCTCATCCCCGCGGCGCTCGACCGGGTCATCACCGGCGCTAACGCGGAACGGGTCCGGGCCCGAACGATCGTCGAGGCCGCAAATCATCCGGTGACCCCCGATGCCGACGACGTGCTGGCCGACCGGGGAGTCGTGGTGATCCCCGACATCCTGGCCAACGCGGGCGGGGTGACGGTCTCCTACCTCGAATGGGTGCAGAACATCCAGCAGTTCCGGTGGGATCTGGGCGGGGTGAACGCCGAGCTCAAGAAGAAGATGTCCCGCGGCTGGAAGAACGTTCATTCCCGGTCCGTCGTGGACGGGGTGTCCCTGCGACTGGCCGCCTACGCCATCGCCGTGGAGATGGTGGACCGCGCCGCTCGCCTGCGCGGCTACGTCTGATCGCGATCAGGAGGCGAAGGCCAGGGCCCTGATCTCCGGCCAGCCGTCCGCCACGCGGTCCCAGGTCCGGCCCTCGTCCGGCGACAGCCACACCTCGCCCCGGTCCGTTCCCAGCGCCGCGGCGCTGCCCGATGCCACCAGGCAGTGCGTGTCGATGTTCGAGGGGAACCACTCCGGGAGGCCGCCCTCACAGCGTTCGAACGTCCCGCCGGCCAACGGCCGCCGGTACACCGCCGCGCGGTCGGTGAACGGACCGGTCGAGGCCGTGGTCAACAAGGTCTCGTCCGCTACGGCCACCGCCCGGCAGTACGGGGCGTGCAGGCCGTCCTCGTCCATCTCCCACGTCAGGCCTCGGTCGGTGCTGATGGCGACCCCGTACGCGGTGGCGGCCAGGACCAGACCGTCGAAGGCCGTCACCTGATGGACGTCCGCATCGACGTCGATGGTGGGCTGCCATCCGTCGCCGTCACCCCGGAGGATGCCTCCAACGTGGACGTTGGCATAGACCATGCCCTCGGCATCGGCGGCCAGCGACCGTGTGTCCGGTGGCCCGCCCCACGGTGTGTACCAGCGCTCCCGTCCGGGCGCCTGGTCGAAGGACCGGTCCGCCTCGATCGACCTGTCGCGCAGGCGGAACAGGCGGGCCTCCGAGGTTCCGATCAACAGGTCGCCCTCGCGAGGCAGGATGCAGCGGCCGCGAACACCGGAGAGCGAGCCAGCCTGTTCTCCCGATCGAACGACCCGTCCGTCCTCGGTCAGCGCCCACCAGTCGTCCCTGTCCGTCGACACCGCCGCGACCGGATCGGGCAACTCCGGCTCCTCGGCACCCAGCCGGTACAGGGCGCCACCGGTACCCACGATCAGGTCGTTCCCCATGACCGGCCCCAGCATAGGCTGAGCGCCATGCCGGTCGGTCGGTACACGGTCATGGATGGTGACGGCCGCCCGGTGGGCACCGAGGAGTTCCGGTGCGCGCCGGGCCCGGCCGGGTGGCGATACGCGTCGTCGATCCGCACCACCGACCCGGAACCGCACGGCGAGCTCGTGGACTTCGTGGTGGACGCGTCGTGGCGGCCCGTGCGCCTGCGCATCGACACGGAGAGCCATCAGCTCCAGCTGGCCCCCCGATCGGACCGGCTGGTCGGGGTCCGCGATGGCCAGCCGGTTGACGAGCCGTTCGGTCCGGAGGTGGAGATCGACTACCTCTCGCCGTGCTTCAACGCGGTGACCGCTCGTCGACTCGGCCGAACCGCGGAGATCGACGTGGTGTACCTCGAGCCCGTCACGTGTGTGCCGGTCCGGCGGCGGCAGCGATACGAGCTGCTCGGTGAGGACCGAGTGCAGACGCCTGTCGGGGCCTTCGATGCCGTGGCGTGGCGGTACTCGGAGCTCGACTCGGACGTGTCGAACACGTTCTGGGCCGCCGGAGAGATCGTGGTCGCCTACGAGGGTCTCTTCGAGCTGGCCGAGTACGATCCCGGCCCCCGGGGACCCTTCCCCGCCTGACGACCCCGGGCGGCGCGCAGCTTCTTGCGGACCACGGGCCGGCCCCGAGAGCGACGCGCGACCTCGTGGAACCCGGCCTCCTCGAAGAGGGGCAGCAGCCCGATGTACGCGTCGGCCGGGCGGATGGATCCCGCGGCCGGATCCCACGGATAGGCCTCCAGCATCCGGGCGCCCTGGTCGCGGGCGTACCGTTCCGCCGCCTTGAGCAGCGTCCGGGCCAGTCCCGTTCCCCGATGGGGCTTCCCGATGAAGAAGCACACGATCGACCACACCGGTGTGTCGTCGATCCGGCGAAGGTTCGGTGAGCGCTCGATGCGCCCGAACTCCTCACGTGGAGCCACCGACACCCAGCCTGCGGGCCGGCCGTCGGCATAGGCCAGCAGGCCCGGCACTCGTCCTCCGGTCACCAGCGACCGCAGGCCCCGCCGCGTTCCTTCACCGCTCTGCTTCTGGAACTCGGAAGACGTCAGGCGGAACCACATGCACCAGCATCCGGAGACGCCGCTCGGCCCGAACAGCGCCTCCAGGTCGGACCATCGCTCCTCCGTGACGGGATGGACCTCCGTGGCCATGCCGTCATCCT
>DASZKM010000162.1:0-9454 GCA_035947055.1 Actinomycetota bacterium | reverse complement strand
CCGCCCCTCGACTCCGCCGGCCCCTGTTGATCGCCTGGATCCTGGCCTTCCCTGTGGTGGTCATCATCCTCCGCGCCTTCGACGGCGTGAAGCCCGAGATCTGGGGAGGCTTCCTCCTCAACGTGCTCGTCGCCGTCGTGGCCATCTTCGTCTCGTTCCCGATCGGCATCCTCCTCGCGTTGGGGCGTCGAAGCACCCTTCCGGCCATGCGGGTGTTCTGCGTTGGCGTCATCGAGTTCCTCCGCGGTGTCCCGCTGGCCACGTTGATCATCTTCGGGATCTTCGTCCTGCCGTTGCTGCTCCCACCCGGGCTCGACCCTCCCAACATCGTCCTGGCCATGGTGGTGTTCGTCATCTTCAGTTCCGTGTACGTCGCGGAGATCGTTCGGGGTGGGCTCCAGGGCGTGCCCGAGGGTCAGTACGAGGCGTCGCACGCGCTCGGTCTGCGGTATCCCCGGATGATGCGGGAGATCGTGCTGCCGCAGGCCCTGCGGAACACGATCCCCGCGATGATCAGTCACTTCATCAGCCTCTTCAAGGACACGTCCCTTCTGGTGGTGGCCGGTCTGTTCACCGACCTGGCCTCCGCCGCGAGCAGGGCCACTCGCGACATCGAGTTCGTCGGCCGAGAAGCCGAGGCATTGCTGCCGTCGGCCTTCATCTTCTGGGTCGTGGCCTTCTCGATGGCCAGGTGGAGCCAGCGCGTGGAGCGTCGCGTCGGGGTGGGGGAGCGCTGATGAGCCGGCAAGCCAACGGACAGATGATCCTTGCCGACGGCGTGGAGAAGTGGTTCGGCAAGTTCCAGGCCCTGCGGGGGATCACCACGACCATCCGGCGCGGCGAGGTGGTCGTGATCGTCGGACCGTCGGGCTCCGGGAAATCGACCTTCATCCGCACGGTCAACCGGCTCGAGAGGCACGACAAAGGGCGCATCGTCGTCGACGGTATCGAGCTGACCGACGACGTGAAGAACATCGAGAGGATCCGCAGCGAGATCGGCATGGTCTTCCAGTCGTTCAACCTGTTTCCGCATCTGACGATCATGCAGAACCTGACGCTTGCGCCGAGGAACGTCCGACGGTGGCCGAAGGCCAAAGCCGAGCAGAAGGCCATGCAGCTGCTGGAACGGGTGGGGATCCCGGAACAGGCAGACAAGTACCCGGCCCAGCTGTCGGGCGGTCAGCAGCAGCGGGTGGCCATCGCCCGGGCGCTGACCATGGAGCCGAAGATCATGCTCTTCGACGAGCCCACGTCGGCGCTGGACCCGGAGATGATCAAGGAGGTCCTGGAGGTCATGAAGGAGCTGGCCCGGTCGGAGATGACGCTGGTGGTCATCACCCACGAGATCGGGTTCGCCAAGGAGGTCGCCGACCGCGTCCTGTTCTTCGACGAGGGCCGCATCGTCGAGGAGGGGACGCCCCAGGACTTCTTCTCCAACCCGCAGCACGAGCGGTCGAAGCGGTTCCTATCCCAGATCCTTATCTGATGGGGGCCACGGTCATCGACGGGAAGGCCATGGCCGCGGAGATCCGGGGCGAGGTAGCCGGGCGGGCCCGGGCCCTGGCCGACCGTGGGGTGACTCCGGGCCTGGCGGCCGTCCTGGTCGGCGACGACGAGCCGTCCCGGATCTACGTGGGCGCCAAGCAGAAGGCGTGCGCCGAGGCGGGGATCCATTCGGAGCGGCACGAGCTGGGGGGCGACGCCTCCCAGGACGACCTGCTGGCGCTGGTTCGCCGTCTGAACGACGACCCCGCCGTGCACGGGATCCTGGTCCAGCTCCCGCTTCCCGACCACATCTCGGTCCTGGCCGTGCACGAGACCATCGCCGTGGCCAAGGACGTCGACGGGCTGACCCCGGCCAGCGTGGGGCGGCTGGTTCGAGGCGAGGCGACATTCCTACCGGCCACCCCGTACGGCATCGTGGAGATGCTGGACCGAACGGGCATCGATACGAAGGGCGCCGAGGTCGTGGTGGTGGGGCGAGGCCCACTGGTGGGGATGCCGCTGTCGATCATGCTGGCCCAGAAGACGCCGCGCGGGAACGCCACAGTCACGCTGTGCCACACGGCCACCCGCGACCTCGCCTCGCACACCCGCCGGGCCGACATCCTGGTGGCGGCGGCGGGTCGGCCACGCACCATCACGGCGGACATGGTGAAGCCCGGGGCCACGGTGATCGACGTCGCCGTGAACCGGACCGATGAAGGACTGGTCGGTGACGTGGCGTTCGACGAAGTGGCCGAGGTCGCCGGATGGATCACCCCGGTGCCCGGTGGCGTGGGTCCGCTCACCGTGGCCATGCTGCTGGTGAACACGGTCACCGCCGCGGAGGCCGCCGCCTCCGCGTGATCCGGCTCCGCATCCACCTATGACGATCCGCTCCGACAGCCGCCTCGAGCGGATCCTGCACGACGGAACGTTCGCGGTCACCGCTGAGGTGGTTCCGCCGCTGGGAGGGGATCCCACCGAGGTCGGGGAGCAGGCCCGGGGTCTGGCCGGGTTCGCGGACGCCGTGAACGTCACCGACAGCCCCACATCGTCAGCGCACATGTCGCCGGTGGCCGGCGCGGCTCTCGTGGCTCGTGAAGGGATTGAGCCCGTCCTCCAGCTGGCCTGCCGGGACCGCAACCGCCTCGCGCTCACGGGTGACCTGCTCGGTGGCTGGGCACTGGGGGCCCGCAACCTCCTGTGTCTGACCGGTGATCCGGTGGCCGCCGGGGACCATCCCGACGCCATCGAGGTGCACGATCTGTCGGTCGTCGAGCTGGTGGGCCTGGCGGTGCGGCTGCGCGACCGCGGGGTGTCACTGGCCGGCAAGCCGGTCGAGCCGCCGCCTCGCTACTTCGTGGGCGTGGCGGACGTGCCTTTCGCCGCGGACTACGACCCCGCCAAGCTGGAGGAGAAGGCCGACGCCGGCGCTGACTTCGTCCAGACCCAGATCACCTACGACGTCGACGCGCTGGGAGACTGGGCCGACGTCGTGCGGGCCCGGGGGCTGTTCGAGCGGATGTTCGTGCTGATCGGCGTGGCACCCCCGCGCTCTACCGCCTCCGCCGTGTTCATGCGCCAGCACCTCCCGGGCGTAGTGGTTCCTGACAAGATCCTCCGGCGTCTGGAGCAGGCGGACGACCCGGTCCACGAGGGGGTCGGTCTGACCGTGGAGGTGGTCAACGGTCTCCGTAAGATCCCCGGCATCGCCGGCGTGCACGTCATGGGCCTCGGCCGCGAGGACGGGGTCCGCCGGGTGATCGAGGAGGCTGGCCTGCTCCCCCGTCCCAGCTAGTCGCTCGGGGCAGACTCCGGGAACCTGTCCTCCCGGCTGCTATCAGAAGTCATCGAATCAGTTCACCATCCGGCGGATGGTCGTCATCAAATCAGTTGACTTCTGATAGGCACCCAGGCCGCGATCTGGTCGGTCCCGGAAAATCCTTCAGCCACTCTGACGCGCTAGTCGAGGTCGCCGGGCTCGATGCGCTTCAGGCGGCGGGTCCGCACGAGCTCGCTGGACTCAACCAGCCGCTCCAGATCGTCGGGTTCGTTGAGCGCCCCGGCCAGGACGCCGGCCAGGTCGCGCTGGGAGACGATCCCCATCAGCCTCCCGCCCTCGATGACCGGAAGGTGGCGGATCCATTTCTCGGTCATGATGGCCGCCGCCTCCCGCAGCGATGCCGCGGGCTGCACGGTGATCAGCTCCTTCGACATCACCTCGGACACGGGCGTGTCCAACGGGGTCCCCGTGGCCACGGCACGGAGGACGTCGCGCTCGGTGACGATGCCGAGCAGCTCCTCGCCGTCGAGGACCAGCAGCGAACCGGTCTGTTGCTCCCACATCTTGCGGGCCGCGGCCTCCAGCGAGTCGCCGGGACTATCGACCACGGCGGCCTCGGTCATGATCTCGGAGATCTTCATCAGCGTTCCTCGACGGGAACGTAGGACTGGCTCCGCGGCCCGATGTAGTCCGACTCCGGACGGATCAGCCGGTTGTCGGCCAGCTGTTCGCGCACGTGGGCCGACCATCCGCTGACCCGGCTGGCGGCGAACACGCAGGTGAATAGGTCCGTCGGTATGCCCAGGTAGTGGTACACGCTGGCCGCGTAGAAGTCGACGTTCGGGTACAGGCCCTTCTGCTCCATGACCACCTTCTCGATGCGCTCCGAGAGCTCGTACCACCGGGTGTCTCCGGCGCGTTGCCCCAGCTCCCGTGACAGCCGCCGAAGATGCGTCGCCCGGGGATCCTCGGTCTTGTACACGCGGTGGCCGAATCCCATGATCTTGTCCTTCCGGGCCAGGCGGTCGACGATGTACTTCTCGACCCGGTCGACCTCCCCGATCTGCTCCAGCATCTTCATCACGGCCTCGTTTGCCCCGCCGTGCAGCGGTCCCTTCAGCGCGGCGATGGCCGCCGTGATGGCCGAGTGCATGTCGGCCAGCGTGGACGCCACGACCCGGGCAACGAACGTAGAGGCGTTCATGGTGTGGTCGGCGTGCAGGATCAGGCAGATGTCGAAGGCCCGAGCCGCCTCCTCGTCCGGCTCGGTCCCCGAGAGCATGTACAAGAAGTTGGCGGCGTGCGGCAGCTTGGGGTTCGACGGGACCGGCTCCAGGCCGGATCGCAGCCGGTGGAACGTGGCGATCAGGGTGGGGAACCGGGCCACGAGCCGAAGCGCCTTGCGCTCGTTGGCCTCGGCCGACTGATCCCACCCGTCGGGGTCGTAGGCCGACGCCGCGGAGATGCTCGTCCGGAGCATGGACATCGGTGAGGCCACCTCGGCGAAGGTGGGCATCAGCCCGTGGAGCCAGTCGTCCAGTTCCCGCTCCGCGGTCAGGAGTGACGCTGTCTCCTCCAGCTCATCGCGACTGGGAAGGCGCTGCTTGTGGAGGAGATGGACGGTTTCCTCGAACGTGGAGTACTGGGCCAGGTCGTGGATGTCGTAGCCGACGTAGAAGAGCTTGCCCAGCTTTCCGTCGATGTCGGAGATCGCCGTTTCCGCTGCGACGACGTCGGCGAGCCCCTTCTCCGTCGCCTTCTCCGTCATTCGGGGCCAGCGTATCATGGCGCCCCGATGACCCACCGTGTGACGTTCATACCCGGCGACGGCGTCGGACCCGAGCTGTCCGAAGCAACGCGCCGCGTTCTGGAGGCCACCGGCGTCGGCTTCGACTGGGACGTGCAGGAGGCCGGGGCCGACGTGATGGACAAGTACGGCACGCCCCTTCCCGACCACGTCCTGGATTCCATCCGCACGAACGGCGTGGCCATCAAGGGGCCGATCACCACGCCGGTGGGCGGTGGATTCCGCAGCGTGAACGTGGCTCTCCGCAAGGAGCTGGACCTGTTCTGCTGCCTCCGCCCCTGCAAGTCGTACCCGGGCGTGCGCTCACGCTACGAGAACGTCGACGTCGTGATCTGCCGGGAGAACCACGAGGACCTGTACGCCGGGGTGGAGTTCGAGCAGGGGACCACGGAGGCCAAGAGGCTCATCGAGTTCATCGCCGAGCTCGGCGGGCGGCGGATCCGGGAGGACTCCGGGATCTCCATCAAGCCCATCTCGGTAACCGGGACCCGGCGCATCGTGAAGTTCGCTTTCGAGTACGCCCGCAAGGAAGGCCGGAAGAAGGTCACCGCGGTGCACAAGGCCAACATCATGAAGTTCTCCGACGGGTTGTTCCTGCAGACCGCCCGGGAGGTGGCCGAGGAGTACGACGACGTCGAGTTCGAGGACCGCATCGTCGACAACCTGGCCATGCAGCTGGTGGCCCGGCCCGACGAATACGACGTCCTCGTTCTGCCCAACCTGTACGGCGACATCATCTCCGACCTGTGCGCGGGCCTGATCGGCGGACTGGGGGTGGCGCCCGGCGGGAACATCGGCGATCAGACCGCGGTGTTCGAAGCCACCCACGGCAGCGCTCCCAAGTACAAGGGCATGAACAAGGTGAACCCCATGGCCATGATGTTCTCGGGGATGCTCATGCTCCGGCACCTGGAGGAGCGGGACGCCGCCGACCGGCTGGAGCGGGCCCTGTCCGCGGTCATCGCCGAGGGCAAGGACGTCACCTACGACATGAAGCCGCGCCGTGACGACCCCACGGCCGTGGGAACGTCACAGGTGGCCGATGCGGTGATCGAGAAGCTCAACGCCGGCGTCTAGGCCGGCTACGGCGTGCCGTATTGCAGGTTCAGCATGTCCCCGCTGGCGAAGAACCTTCCTGCGGGGGTGGGGTTCGTGCACCTCACCCGGACCCGGACCTCGCCCGGGCCAGCCGCTCCACTGACGAACCGGGACAGCGTCCCCCCGACCGTGGCCTCGATGTCCACCAGGGTGGTCCCCACGGTCCGTGAATCCAGGGTCATCCACCCGGTCCCCCAGTTCCTCAGGTACACGGTCTGAGCGCACGAGCGGGAGTTCATCCCGGCGTACAGCACGGTCAGGCTGGTGAGGTCGTTGGGGATCCCGGTGAACGAGGCGTACCAGCTAACTTGCGGTTGGTTGCCCCATCCGAGGGACCCGGGCTAGATCTGCTGGAGCTTGCTCAGCACCGAGGGGTGCTGGGCCGGAACCTTGCGGAAGAGCTGGGCGCGTTCGGACCTGGTGAACGCGACCCGGGCTGACCGCTCGGCGTTGAGGAGCTCGTCGTCGCCATCGTCCCAGTCCTTCAATGCCTGGGCCAGACCGGGATCCTCGCGCATCTCGTGAGCCAGATAGGTCTCGTGCCCCGACAAGGCCATGGTCTCCGCCACCTGGTGGTCGACGCACAGCGCCACCACGTACGGAGTCCCCGGCCGCGCGTACTCGCTGCGGTCCACGACGTAGGTGGGTCCATCGGAAGGAGTAGTTGGCACCGGGCGAAGGTGGCGGGTCATCTCCAGGCAATCGTCCTCCACGGGGACGAACCGGTCCATAGCCCGCAAGGGCCATCTTTCGGGTGGCCCGAAATGACCAGGGCCAGATGGCCAGTGACGCTGCCAGGGGCGCACCCTGCCTTAGGATGGGCCGCTCATGAAGGTGACCGTCGTCGGCAGCGGGTTCGTGGGGGCCACCACGGCCATGCGCGTCGTGCAGAAGGGCCTGGCCGACCAGGTGGTGATGACCGACATCGTGGAGGGCCTGCCCCAGGGCCTGGCCCTGGACATGAACCAGTCCTCGCCGATCGGGGCGTTCGAGCCGGTGGTCTCCGGGACCAACGACTACGCGGACACCGCCGGATCCGACGTCGTGGTCATCACCGCGGGCCTGCCCCGGCAGCCCGGAATGAGCCGCATGGACCTCCTGGGCAAGAACGCCGGCATCATGCGCGACGTTGCGGGGCACGTCCGGGACGCGTCCCCGGACGCCGTGGTGATCGTGGTCAGCAACCCGCTGGACGAGATGACGTTTCTGGCCGCCGAGGTCACCGGTTTCCCGCGCTCTCGGGTCATGGGCATGGCCGGTACGCTGGACTCCGCCCGGCTTCGGTACTTCATCGCTGCCGAGCTCGGTGTGTCGCCCTCGGTGGTGGAAGCCATGACGCTGGGCTCGCACGGCGAGTCGATGGTGCCGCTTCCGGGGCGGGCCACCGTGGACGGCAAGCCGCTCCGAGACCTGGTGGACAACGGGACGCTGGAGCGGCTGTACGCCCGGACCCGCGACGCCGGGGCCGAGATCGTGGGGTTCCTGAAGAAAGGGAGCGCGTACTACGCCCCATCCGCCGCCGTGGCCGAGATGGTCAACGCCATCGTCGGTGACACGAAGGACGTGCTTCCCGCGTGCGCGTGGTGCACCGGCCAGTACGGGATCAACGACGTGTACGTCGGTGTCCCGGTGCGACTGGGCCGCGGCGGCGTGGAGGAGGTCGTCGAGCTGGATCTCGAGGACGCCGAGCTGTCCGCGCTCCGAGCCGCGGCGGACGGCATCCGGGAGAAGTGTGCCGACCTGGCCCGGCTGTAGGTCGCCTCAGGTCGCCGGCTGCGTGGCCAGGGCGGTGACGAGGAGCATGGCGAACGCGGCGGTGGCGATCGAGACGAACGTCGCGGAGCGAGCCGCGCCGCTTCCCGGGACGTAGACGAACAGCAGCCACGCGGCGGCCGACAGCATCAGGGTCACCGGGGCCATGAGCCCCACGGCCAGCGAGGGTTCCACGCTTCGTCCCGCCGCCGCGGTGATCGCCGCCACCAGCAGGAGCTCCGCGAACCCGATGGCGAGCCCCAGGCCCACGTGGAGCGCCACCCAACCTCCCGTGGCGCTCCGCCACCCATGGGCTATGGCCGCGGTCGCGTAACCGGGACCGGGACCCTGTGCGGCGTGTGTTCCCCCGGTCAGCTGCGTCCCGCACCACGAGCAGAACCGGGAATCGGCGGGAACCTCGCGGTGACACGAAGGGCAGGTCACCCGCCGACCCTACCCGAGCGCATCGATCAGGGCGTCGGCGACCTGCTCCGTGCTTGCCGTTCCGCCCATGTCCGGTGTCAGCGTGGTTCCGGCTTCCAAGAGGCTGGCCACCGCGCCCTCCACCCGGGCGGCCGCGTCGTCTTCGGCCAGGTGGCGGAGCATCATCGCCGCGCTGAGGATGATCGCCAGCGGATTCGCCAGTCCCTTCCCGGCGATGTCGGGGGCGCTGCCGTGCACGGGCTCGAACACGGCGTACTCCCAGCCCAGGTTGGCCCCCGGGGCGAGCCCGAGCCCCCCGACCAGCCCGGCGCAAAGGTCGGAAACGATGTCGCCGTACAGGTTGGGAAGCAGCAGGAGGTCCAGCGCCTCGGGCTCCCACGCCAGCCACATGGCCAGCTCGTCGACCTGGAGCTCTCGCACGTCGACGCCGGGATACTCCCGGGCCACCTCCAGCGCGGTCCCCAGGAACACGCCGTCGGAGAACTTCATGATGTTGGCCTTGTGTCCCACCGTGACGTGCTTGCGGCCGTTCCGGCGGGCGTAGTCGAGGCCGAACCGCACGATCCGCCGTGTCCCGGTGACGGAGATCGGCTTCACGGTGACCCCCGCGTCGTCGGGGATCCGGTAGCCGGCCAGACGCACGAGCTCGTCCCGCAGCCGGGCGGTGGTCGGTGAGCCGCGTTCGAACTCCACGCCCTGGTACAGGTCCTCGGTGTTCTCCCGGATCACCACCAGGTCCACGCCTGGGTGCCGCGTCGGCACGCCGGGGTAGTGGCGGGCCGGGCGGACCGCGGCGAACAGGTCCAGCTCCTGGCGCAGAGCGACGTTCACGCTCCGGAAGCCCGCGCCGACCGGGGTGGTGATGGGGCCCTTCAGCGCTGTGCGGCTCTCCCGGATGGCCTCCAGGACGTGGTCGGGGAGCGGCGTGCCTTCCCGGTCGATGACCTCCGCGCCGGCCTGCTCGACCAGCCACTCGATCGCCACGTCGGTGGCGTCGACAACGCGCCGGGCCGCGGTCGCCACCTCCGGACCGATGCCGTCGCCGGGGATGAGCGTCACGCGGTGGGCCACGTGGCTAGGCTAGC
>DASZKM010000161.1:0-8191 GCA_035947055.1 Actinomycetota bacterium | reverse complement strand
CACCTGGCCTCGGACGATCCGGGCCAGGTAGGGCCAGTTGAACAGTCCCACGATGTAGCTGACCAGCAGGATCCCGGGTCGGATCAGACCCCCCAGGCAACCTTCCCTGCTCGCCCCGCAGGCCGCCGCGAGACCGATGGCCAGCAGAAGGATGGGGAGCGACAGAACGATGTCGATGACGCGGGAGATGAACGTATCCAGCTTGCCCCGGTAGTACCCCGAGATCAGGCCCAGCGTCACCCCGATGACCAGGGAGATCCCCGTGGCCAGGAACGCCACGATCAGCGACGTCCGGGTCCCGTAGATGACCCGTACGAAGAGGTCTCGTCCGGCACCATCGGCACCGAAGAGGAACTCCCCGCTCGGGCCCTCCGGTACGCCGATCGGGCTCAGCGCGGTGTGGACGAAGTTCTGGTTCGGGCCATGCCCGACCAACGTGGCGATAAGCGGCGCCCCCAGCGCCAGGACGACGAGGATCCCGATGAAGATCAGCCCGGCCAGGGCCACCTTGTCGCGGCGGAACCGTCGCCAGAACAGCTGCCACGGGCTGCGACCGATGACTCCCTGGGTCGGTTCCCCGCCCGCTTCCGGCCCGATGGATTCGGGTGTGGTGAGGACGGGTTCGCTGGCGACTTGGGCCACGCGCGCCTTTCCGGTCTGGAGCCGCCGGTATTATGCCCCGTTTGGCGCTCAGGCAGACATGGCCCGTGCGCGCCCTACTGCAGCAGCGCGACCAGCCTGGGGAGGATGTCCACTCCCCTGATCGTGCCGATCGCCCCCTCCGCAGCGGCCCGTTCCCCGAAAGAGGCAGTTCCGTCACCCGTCACGCCCGGACCCTGCACCGCCAGGGGCACGGGATGCGCCGTATGGGCCTTGCGAAGGCACGAGGTTGCATGGTCGGCGGTCACCGCCGTCACCACCTGGTTGGGATCCAGGGCCGGGAGGACCTCCGCGAAGAAGGACGCGTCGATGGCCTCGATGATGTCCCGCTTCGCCTCGTACAGCCCGTCGTGGGCAGGGATGTCGGGCCCCTTGATGTGGATGTACAGGGCGTCGTAGCCGTAGAGTGCCTCGGCGGCCAGCCGGGCCCAGGCCGCGTAGCGCTCGGCCGGGTCGCTCGGCGTGGGCGCGGGCACCTCGCCCATGCCCAGGATCATGGCGATCCCCCGCTCCACGGGCATCTCCACGAAGCAGCCCCACGACGGCCCGAACCGCTCCTTGATGGGTGTGAGCGACGGGACGTGGTCCCCGGCGTCCCTGGTCAGGATCAGGTTTGCGGGCAGGCGGCCCTCACCTCGCCGGCGGCCGTTGACCTCCGCGGCGTTCAGGACGCGGGCCGAGTCTCGGACGAAGAGGTTCGTCAGCTCCGCGGCCCGGCGCGCCTCGTCCGTCTTCTCCAGGGGCTCGCTGGTGGCCACCCGGTCCTCGAACTGCTCCAGGGCCACGCCGAGCGTCCCGCGCTTGGCGTAGGCGGGATCGGTGTTGGAGATGGCTGCCGAGAGCTTCCCCTCGCCGGCCCGGATGACCAGTGCGCCGCGGTGTTCGGACGTGGCCTGCAGGGTGAACGTGGCGCTGGGGAGCCGCACGCCGGCGTTGACATCCTCGGTAAGGGCCCGCGCATCGTCGGACGGCAGGTCCCGCCCGACGCGCCGGTCGACGATGCGCTCGCCCTCGGCGGTGGCGAAGTTCACCCGATGGGCCAGGTCGCCATCCCGGAACTCCATGCCGGCGCCGAGGGCCTCGAGCACGCCGCGGCCGGGATGCTCCTCGGTCGGGTCGTAGCCGAGGATGGCGAATACGGCGATGTCGGACTCCGGGGCGATGTCCGGTCCCACGGTGTGCACCAGGCCCTGCCGTCCCCGTGCCGCGAGCTGATCGAGCACCGGCGTCCGAGCGGCCTCCAGCGGCGTCCGGTCGTCCAGCTCGGGGATGGGTTCATCGGCCAGGCCATCGAGGCAGACGTACAGGAGGCTGCGCATGCGGTCCCCGCTTTCAGTGCTTGACGATGAGCGCCATCTCTTCCGGGTCGAGGCTCGCTCCGCCGACCAGCGCACCGTCGATCTCCGGATGGGCCATGAACTCGCGGATGTTCCCCGCCTTGACGCTTCCCCCGTACTGGATCCGAACCGACTCTCCGACGTCGGTGGAGAACATCGTCTCCACGGTGTCCCTGATCGCCCGGATGGCCTCGCCCGCCTCGGGCGGCGCGCAGGCCCGGCCGGTGCCGATGGCCCACACCGGCTCGTAAGCGATGACCGTCCGGGAGGCGTCCTGCGGTCCAACCTTTCCCAGTCCCTCCCGAACCTGGCCCACGATCTTGTCCGTGGTCCGACCGGCGTCCCGTTCTTCGGCCGTCTCCCCCACACACAGGATCGGGGTCATGTCGTGGTCCACCACCGCCTTGACCTTCCGAGCCACCTCCGCGTCGGTCTCGCCGAAGTGCTCCCGCCGCTCGGAGTGCCCCACGATGACGTAATCGATCTTCAGGGCCGAGAGCATGGGCGGCGAGATCTCTCCCGTGAACGCGCCCTTTTCCTCCCAGTGCACGTTCTGCGCGCCGAGCTTGAACGCCAGGCGGTCGCTGTCGATCAGCGTCTGAACGCTGCGGAGCGCGGTGAAGGGAGGGCAGATGATGACCTCGACCCGGTCGGTGTCCTGCCGGTCGAGGAGGTACGAGAGTCGCTGCACGTCACGGATGGCGTCGAGGTGGCTCTTGTGCATCTTCCAGTTGGCGGCGACGATCGGTTGGCGGGCCACTAGGGGTCCTCCTTGGCGCTGTCTTCTTCCATGAGGACGGCCACCCCGGGAAGCTCTCTGCCTTCCAGGAACTCCAACGATGCTCCGCCGCCGGTCGACAGGTGATCGACCTGGTCCTCGAACCCGAGCCGGCGGATGGCCGCCACGCTGTCGCCCCCGCCGACGACCGTGAACGCATCGATCGCGGCCATGGATCTGGCCACACCTCTCGTGCCCTCGGCGAAGAGTTCCAGCTCGAACACCCCCATGGGGCCGTTCCAGAACACGGTCCGCGCGTCGGCCAGCACGCGGGTGAACTCCTCCACGGTGCGGGGTCCGATGTCCAGCCCTTTCAGTCCTCGGGGGATGCGGTCGGCCGGCACCGTCTCAGCTCGGGCGTCGGCGCTGACGTCGCCGGCGGCCACGACGTCCTCGGGCAGCACGATGGGGACACCCCGTTCTTCGGCCCGCTTCATCGTGGCCCGTACATCGTCCATCCGGTCTTCCTCCACCAGCGACGCGCCGATCTCCGCGCCCTGCGCGGCGAGGAACGTGAACGCCATCGCCCCGCCGACCAGCAGGGCGTCGACCCGCTCGACCAGGGCCTCGATGACCGCGAGCTTGTCGGAGACCTTCGCCCCTCCGAGGATGGCCAGGAAGGGCTTCTCCGGACTCTCCAGCAAGCGCGACAGGACCTCGATCTCCCGCTCCATGAGCCGCCCGGCGGCGGAGGGAAGCCGTTCGGCGATGCCCACCACGGAGGCGTGGGCCCGGTGCGCCGCCCCGAACGCGTCGTCGACGTACATCTCGGCCAGCGCGGCCAGCGCATCGGCGAACGATGGATCGTTGGATTCCTCCCCCGGATGGAACCGGAGGTTCTCGAGAAGAACGACGGTGTCGGCGCTGACCTCGCCGAGCGCCGAGTCATCGTCGCTGCCGGTCGGCAGATCCATCTTCACCACCGAGAACCGGCCGACCTCCTCCAGGCGTTCGGCCACCGGATCCATGCGGAGGTCCTCCACCGCCTTGCCCTCGGGCCGTCCCAGGTGGCTGGCCACCACCACGCCCGCGCCACGGTCCCGAAGCTCATTCAGCGTGGGGATCGACGCGCGGATCCGGAGGTCGTCGGTGATCTCGCCTTCCTCGAGCGGAACGTTGAAATCCACTCGGACGAACACCCGGCGCCCATCGAGGTCACCGAGGTCTTCGATGCGGCGAAGCCGCCTCACGCTGTGAACGCCGCGCCCTACAGGGCCTTGCCCACGTGCTCGGTGAGCTCCACGAGACGGTTCGAATATCCCCACTCGTTGTCGTACCAGCCGACCACCTTGACCATGTTCCCGATGGCCATGGTCAGCTGGGCGTCGAAGATGCAGGAGTGGGGGTCCCCCACCACGTCGCTGGACACGATGGGGTCCTCGGTGTATCGCAGGATGCCCTGCAGGCGTCCGTTCGCGGCTTCCCGGAAGGCCTCGTTGACCTCTTCGACCGTGGCTTCGCGCTCCAGGATGCAGACCAGATCGGTCACCGAACCATCGGGAACCGGCACCCGGAACGCCATCCCGTCCATCTTCCCCTTGAGCTTGGGGATGGCCAGTGCCGTCGACTTGGCGGCGCCCGTCGAGGACGGGACGATGTTGATGGCCGCCGCCCGCGCCCGCCGGAGGTCCTTGTGCGGGAGGTCGAGCAGGTTCTGGTCGTTCGTGTAGGCGTGGCACGTGGTCATCAGGGCCCGGTCGATCCCGAAGGTCTGCTCGAGCACGGCCGCCAGCGGCACCACGCAGTTCGTGGTGCAGGACGCATTCGACAGAACGTGGTGCGTGGTGGGGTCGTACATATCGTCGTTGACCCCCAGCACCACGGTGACGTCCTCGCCCTTGGCCGGCGCGCTGATGATCACTTTTTGCGCCCCGGCCTCGATGTGCTTCTGAGCGCTGTCCCGGTCCGTGAACAGGCCGGTCGACTCGACCACGACCTCCACCCCGAGCTCCTTCCACGGGAGGTTGGCCGGGTCACGCTCGGCCAGTACCTTGAACTGCTCGCCGTCGACCGTGATCCCGTCCCCGTCGCCCTTGATGTCGGCGTCCAGGTTCCCCAGCACCGAGTCGTACTTCAGCAGGTGAGCGAGGGTGGGCGCGTCCGTGATGTCGTTGACGGCCACGAAGTCCAGGTCCGCACCCTTCTCCCTGGCCGCTCGGAAGAAGTTCCGTCCGATCCGTCCGAAGCCGTTGATCCCTACCTTGACCGCCATGGTGGATCCTCCTTGAGCATCGATTTCATCCCCATCCTAGCGAGGCCCGCGGCCCACCGACCGGGCCGGGAAGCCTTACGCCGGCCGGGCGTGGCGCGACCCGCCCTGAAGCCGGGAGACGATCTCCGCGGCAAGCGCGGGTCCCACCCCGGGTGTGGCGGCGATCTCCTCCTCCGCCGCCCGGGTCAGCCGGGCCAGCGAGCCGAACCGCCGGAGCAACGCCCGCTTGCGCGCGGGGCCGATGCCCGGGATGTCGTCCAGCGGTGAGGCCATGGCCCGCCGCTCACGCTTCTTGCGGTGGTAGTCGACCGCGAACCGGTGCGCCTCGTCCCGGATGTGCTGCAGCACGAACAGGGCCTGCGATCCACGGGGTATGTCGAGGGGCTCCGGCTGCCCCGGCAGGTACACCTCCTCCAACCGCTTGGCCAGACCGATCACCGGGACGTCCAGCCCCATGTGGTCCACGACCCGCAGGGCGACGTTCAGCTGTCCCCGTCCCCCGTCCACGACCACCAGCGACGGTGGGTAGGCGAACTTCCGGCGGGGCTGGGGCTCGGACTGCTCCTTGAGGTACCTGGCGAACCGTCGGCGGAGCATCTCCTCCATGCTGGCGAAATCGTCCTGGCCCGGCACGCCCTTGATCTCGAAGCGGCGGTAATCGGATCGCTTGGGCAGGCCGTCCTCGAACACGACCATGGAGCCCACCTTCGCCGTGGGCCCGATGTTCGATACGTCGTACGCCTCGATGCGGAGCGGTGGCTCCCGAAGGCCCAACGCCTCCCCCAGCTCCTGGAGGGCTCGCGACCGCGCGGCGAAGTCTGAGGCGCGCTTCAGCTTGTGGCGGAGGAACGATTCCTTAGCGTTCACCGTCACCACCTGAAGGAGTCGGCGCTTCTCGCCTCTGGCCGGGACCGAGATGCGCACCGGTCCGTCGCGCCGCGTCCTCAGCCAGCGCTCCAGGAGCTCCCGGTCCAGGGGCCACGCCGGGACCAGCACGCGCGGTGGCACCTCCTCGCGGTCCATGTACAGCTCCCGGAGGAACGAGGAGATCAGGCCGGGTGTGTCGATCTCTTCGACCTTGTCCACCACCCATCCCTTGCGTCCCATGACCCGGCCCCCGCGGACGAAGAACACCTGGAATGCGGCCTCCAGGTCGTCCTCGTCCAGGGCGATCACATCGAGGTTCTCCCTCGGTCCGAGGACCATCTCCTGCGACTCGATGGCCTTCCGGGCCGCGGTCAGCCGGTCCCGGATCCGGGCCGCCAGCTCGTACTCTTTGGCCTCCGAGGCCCGGGCCATCTCCGCCTCCAGGTCGCGGAGGATCGGTCGATGGTTCCCGGCCAGGAAGTCGTTCAGTGATTCGACCAGCCCCCGGTAGCCCTCCTCGGTCACCCCCGTCTTCTCGGGTACGCACGGGCCCGCGCACCGGCCGATGTCGTAGTACAGGCACGGCCGCTTGGCCCGGCGACGCTGGTCGAAGAACCCGTTGGAGCAGGTCCGGACGGCGAATACCCGAGTCAGGGCATCGAGCGTGTCCCGGATGGCGTACGCGTGCGCGTACGGACCGAAGTACCGCATGCCTTTCCGGCGTTTGGCCCGAGTCACCGTGGCCCGGGGCCACTTCTCCCCCACGGTCACCGCCAGGTACGGATAGGACTTGTCGTCGCGGTACCGGACGTTGAACCGGGGGATGTGCTCCTGGATGAGGTTGTACTCGAGGAGCAGGGCCTCGACCTCGTTGGCCGCCACGATCCACTCCACACGGTCCGAGGCCTCCACCATCGCCTCGGTCCGGGGATGCAGCGGCTTTGCCCAGTAGGAGGTCAGCCGCTTTCGCAGCGACTTGGCCTTGCCCACGTAGATCACCCGTCCGTGGGCGTCACGGAACAGGTAGGCCCCCGGAGCATCGGGGACGGTTGAGGGATCGGGTCGTGCCTGATCGGTCACCGAGCCGATTGTATTGGGGGTTGTAGCGTCGTTCGGGCTTACTGGTTGCCGCCGCCCCCGCCGTCCGTATCTTGCTCGGCCTGGCCGCCCCCGCCACCCTCTGCGCCGCCGCCCGCCGCCACGACGAACGTCCCGGTCATCGTCGTGGGGTGCAGGTCGCACTGGAAGTACAGGTTGCCGGTCTCCTCGATCGGCGGGACGTCGAAGGTGTCCGTGGCGCCGGGGTTCGTGGGCGGACTGCTGCTGAACAGGTTCTCCCCGCCCTGGGAGGTGTAGATGCCCAGGTTGTGGGGGGCCGCATCCTGGTTGACGATCTGGACCGTGAACGGCTGGCCCGCCTCGACGGCCAGGCAGGTCTCGGCCCACCCGGCGGTGACCGCACCCTGCGGCGCGGTCAGGGTCAGATCGGTCCCTTCAGGCTGGCACTCGGCCTCTTCCGGCGCCGCCCCCGGAGGGGCGGCCTCCGGTGATGGCACGGCCAGCAGCAGCTCGTCCTCGGTCCGGGTGGCCAGCTGCAGCTCGGCGTTCGCCGAGTCGTGCCAGGCCAGGTACACGATGCCATCCGCTCCGGCGGCCAGGTCGGGAAGGGTCCCGCCTTCGGTTCCCCCGACGGTCTCGGGCGCGAAGTCTCCCTCCTGGTTGCTCGCGTAGGTCACGCCGAGCTCCGAGTCCTGCCATGCCACGTGGTGGACCCCGTCCTCGGTCAGGGCGATCGCCGTCCGCCCCACGGCGGGTCCGTCCGCCACGTCGGTGATCTCCCATGGTCCGCCGTCGATCGAGTGCGCGTGCCGCACGGCGCCGTCCGCGGTGAGGTAGCTCACGTGGGGGTTGCCGTCGGGGTCGACGGCCATGTCCACGCCGGTCCCGCCCGCCGGATCGGCCACATCGCTCTGCCATACGTCGCCGTCGGCTCGCCGGGCGACGACCGTTCCCGACGAGTCCCCGAAGGCCACCATCGGACCGGTGGAGGTCGTGCCGATGGACGTGGTCGCGCCGTCGGGCGGCTCGGCTTCCGCCGCCGTCTCCACCGTCCAGTTCCCCCCGCCGTCGGTGGCCACCCGGACCAGGGATGTCGGTCCTTCCGCGGTCCGGGGCTGCTCATAGAAGGCTATGAACGCCGTGCCGTCGTCCGACACCGCCATGGACACCCCCGAGGCGGGGCCCTGCGAGACGACCTCGGGCTTGGAGAACTCGCCCTCCGCGTTGTTGGCGTACAGCACCTGACCACCTTCGGTCCACGCCACGTGGTGGACGCCG
>DASZKM010000160.1:0-18476 GCA_035947055.1 Actinomycetota bacterium | reverse complement strand
CGGTGGCGTCCGGGGCCATGGGGACGGTGTGGCGGGCGCGCGACGAGGTCCTCGGCCGGGCGGTTGCGGTCAAGGTCCTCCACGATCGCCTGGCCCGGGACCCGGCGGTGCTCGAGCGCTTCCGGGCCGAAGCGGTCTCCGCGGCCCGCCTCTCCCACTCCGCGGTGATCCGCGTCTTCGACACCGGCATCGACGACGGCGTGTGCTTCATCGTCATGGAGCTCCGCCAGGCATCGACGTTGCGCGAGATACTGACCGAGAAAGGTCCGCTGCATCCGGGGGAAGCGGCACGCATCGTCCTGGCCGTTCTGCAAGGTCTGGCTCATGCCCACCGGGAAGGCGTCATCCACCGCGACCTGAAACCCGACAACGTTCTGGTGGACGCAGACGGCACGGTCAAGGTGACCGACTTCGGGATCGCGTCGGCCGTCTCGGCCGGACGCGACCTCACCACCGCCGCCGAGCTCCTGGACCGCGTGGCCTACGTGGCTCCGGAAGAGCTGGCCGAAGGTGATGTCGACGAGCGGGCGGACATCTACGCCGCGGGCGTGATCCTGTACGAGCTGTTGACCGGACAGCTGCCGGTGGCGGCGGACCCACAGCCCACCCCTTCGGGGCAGCCGGTGCATCTGGACGTCGCCCCGCCCGGCGCGCTGCGCGGCTGGATCCCCGAGGTCCTGGCCGGGGTGGCCATGCGGGCTCTGGCCCACGAGCCGGAGGACCGCTTTCAGACCGCCGAGGACATGGCCGCGGCCTTGAGCCCGGCGGTTCCTCCTCCAACGGTGACCGCCCCGGTCGCGCTTCCCCGGGACGATGACGAACGGGACATGGAGCCCCTGGCGGAACGGTCGTTCTTCCGGACCTGGATGGCCGGGCCACTCGTCCTGCTGGCCGCGGCCGCCATCGCCACGGGCGGTTTCCTGGTGTTCCAGCAGGTGCAGCAGCCGGAGGATCCGGCCCCCGCCGAGGGGCGGCTGCTGGAGATCGCGTCGGCGACGGACCACGACCCCCTTGGCGATGGGCAGGAGAACCCCATGACAGCGGCGTCTGCCGTCGACGGTGACACCGAGACCTCGTGGAGCACCGAGGGGTACTCGAACGCCGAGCTTGGAGGGTTGAAGGAGGGCGTGGGCCTCGTTCTCGACCTGGGAGCGACCCGGGACATCGCCGGCATCGACCTGCAGACCCCGCTTCCCGGCTGGGAGTTCGAGCTGTACGGGGGCGAGGATCCCGAGGCCGCCGACGAGCCCATCTCATCGGACGGCGCGACGTCGTTCGTAGCGGAATCCGAGACCGCCCTGGAGCTGGAGCCGTCCCGGTACCGGTACGTGTTGGTGTGGGTCACGGAGCTCGCGGCAGCACCGGACGGACGGTTCCGGGCCCAGGTCGCGGAAGTGAACCTCCTCCCGCCGAGTGGATAAGGAGCACGCCCCGGAGACCGCGTCGAGCGATGACCAGGTGCTCGTCGAACGCTTCCGCCGGGGCGATCGCGCTGCGTTCTCGACCCTGGTGGAGCGACACCAGACTCGCGTGTACAACCTGGCGTACCGGATGCTGGGCCGCCCCGAAGACGCCGCCGACGCCACCCAGGAGGCATTCCTGGCCTGCCACGAGAAGCTGTCCGGGTTCAGAGGCGACGCCGCGTTCACCACGTGGCTGCATCGCGTGGCTCTCAACGTGTGCTACGACGCGCTGCGGAAGCGTTCCCGCGAGCGGCCCGATGAAGAGGAGATCGAACCGCCACCGGTTGCCGACGCGTCGGAGGCCACGGCGACCGGCGTGGACGTCCACCGGGCGCTGCAGCGGGTTCCCGAAGAATTCCGCGCCGTGGTCCTCCTTCACGACGCGTACGGACTGCCCTATGAGGAGATCGCCGAGATCATCGGCGTTCCGGTGGGTACCGTGAAGTCCCGTCTCCATCGGGGCCGAGTAGCGATGGCCCGGATCCTTCGCGGGGAACCTCAGGCGGCTTCCGACCCGTCCAAGCTTCAGGAACGATCGTGACGCATCCAGACGAGCTTCTGGCCGGCTACGTGGACGGCAGCCTGGGCAGCGCGGACCGCGGCCGGGTCGACGCCCACCTTGCCGAGTGTGCCCGGTGCCGGGACGAGGTGGCCCTGGCCGCCGAGGCCCGCTCCGCCGTGGCCGGGCTCGGGGACGTGGCACCTCCCCCCGGCCTGTCCACCGCGGTGCGCCGCAAGGTCCGCGACCGCCGCCCGACCGGTCGCCCCTGGCGCGTCGTGGGAGCGGTTGCCGTGGCCGCGGGCGTGGCGGCCGCGGGGATCCTGGTCGTCGGATCGCTCGGCGAGGAAGGCCCTTCCATGGTGAGCCAGCAGCCGCGACGGCCCGAAGCTGCGCCCCTGCCGCAGGCCCGGGGCGAGGGCCCAGCCGAGGACGTCATGGCGGGGAGCGAGGGGCTGGCCGCAACGGGCACCGGGGCCGTTCCGGTAGTCACCGCCTCGCGGACCGACTACGAGCCGAAGGCGCTCTCGCCGCTGGCCCGACGGCTCCGCGACGACGCCCGCGCGGCGTTGGCCCAGGGATTCCCCCCCACCGCCACCGACTTCTACCGGGAATTCGACCCATCGGCCGTCGACACCCAGACCCGCCGCGCGGTGCAGTGCGCACTCGCCGACGTGTCACCCCAGCAAGCGGTGGTCCCGTTCATCATCCAGGAGGCCACGTTCCAGGGAGTACCGGCGTTCGTGGCGGGATTCCTGCAGGGTCCGGCCCCCGATCAGCCGTACGACCGGATCCTGATCTGGGTGGCCGACAAGGAATCGTGCGCCCTCCGCTCGTTGGCCAGCCAGCAGCTGTAACCGCCGCCCGCTCTCGCAGGGAACACCACGACCCGTTCTGTCGTTCCAGGAAGAGCCGCGCAAGCGCTATGGGAGAATGGATCGAACCGTGGACGAACGAAACGTCGTCATCATCGGCTCCGGGCCCGCCGGCTACACCGCCGCCCTGTACGCGGGCCGCGCCAACCTCCGGCCGCTGGTTCTGAAAGGCATGGAAGCGGGGGGCCAGCTCATGCTGACCACCGATGTCGAGAACTACCCGGGCTTCCCCGAGGGCGTCCTCGGCCCCGAGCTCATGGAGATGATGGAGAAGCAGGCCGCCCGGTTCGACGCCGAGCTCCTGCATCAGGCCGCCACCAAGGTGGATCTGTCCAGCCGTCCCTTCGGGGTGTGGTCGGGCGACGAGGAGTTCCGCGCTCGCACCGTCATCATCGCCACCGGAGCCACCGCCAAGATGCTGGGCGTGCCCGGTGAGGACCGCCTGCTCGGCCACGGGGTCTCGACCTGCGCCACCTGCGACGGGTTCTTCTTCCGGGGCCAGGAGCTGGTGGTGGTGGGAGGCGGCGACTCGGCTATGGAGGAGGCGCTGTTCCTGACCCGGTTCGCCACGAAGGTCACGGTCGTCCACCGCCGCGACGAGCTGAGGGCCAGCAAGATCATGCAGCAGCGGGCCCGGGAGAACGACAAGATCGGGTTCGTGTGGAACAGCGTCGTCGACGAGGTGCTCGGCGACGGGCAGGTCAGCGGGGTCCGGCTCAAGGACCTGAAGACGGGCGGCACCACCGAGTTGCCGGCGGGAGGAGTGTTCGTCGCGATCGGCCACTCCCCCAACACGGCGATCTTCGAAGGCCAGGTGGAGATGAGCGAGGGCTACATCGTGGTCCGCGAGCCCACCACCAACACCAGTGTGGAAGGCGTGTTCGCCGCAGGCGACGTCGTGGACTTCGTCTACCGCCAGGCCGTCACCGCGGCCGGCATGGGGTGCAAGGCGGCCATGGACGCCGAACGGTACCTGGAGGCCCTGGGGCACTGAGGCGAGCACTCGCCCGAGCCGCCCTGCCCGCCCTGCTCCTCGCCGGGTCGTCGCCCTCGGCCCAGGCGGGGCAGGCTCCTCTGGTTCCCGCTCCCGCCTATTACCGACCGGTGATCGTCGACGGCAAGACATTCCCCGTGGCCAGGTCGAACTGGCTGGGGGTCATCGAGACCGGCGACGACTGGCACGATCCGCGGTTCCGCCTCATCGCCGGGAAGTGGCGTCTGGTCGGCGTACACGAGGGCAACGACATCGTGGCGGAGGAGGGCACCCCGGTCCTGTCGGCCACGCCCGGCTCCGTCGAGGCCGTCGGGTGGACGTTCTACTCGGGGACCAGGGTCGGGATCCGGGGAGCCGACGGCAAGTACTACTTCTACGCGCACCTGTCAGAGGTGGCACCGGGGATCTCGTTGGGAGCGGCCGTCCAGCCGGGAACCGTTCTCGGTCTCGTGGGCAACACGGGGTACGGCGGGGCGGGGCACGAGGATGAGTTCCCACCGCACCTGCATCTGGGGATCGAGGGCCCGGGGGGGTGGGAGAATCCTTATCCGCTGGTCCGATCGCTGTATCGGCGGTCGGTAGCAGTCACCGGCCCGGCCGAGCGGCAGCTGGTAGAGGCGGGACGGGCGGGCGACGCGGACGCGTTCCACCGTATGGCCGGCGACCTGTACGCTCCGTTGGAACCCCCCGCCTGGGGGAAGGAATAGAACCGACGAGCTGGACGTTTCAGGACAGGAGGCAAACGATGGGTGCCATCAGCGAAGTCACCGACCAGGAGTTCGAGCAGGAAGTCCTGCAGTCCGACAAGCCCGTACTCGTCGACTTCTGGGCGGACTGGTGCGTGCCGTGCCACATGGTCTCCCCCGTCGTGGAGGAGATCGGCACCGACAAGGCGGACGTCCTGCGAGTGGCCAAGCTGAACGTGGATGACAACCCCGACACCTCGCGGAAGTTCTCGGTCCTGAGCATCCCCACTCTCATCTTGTTCGTGAAGGGCGAGGAGCGGGCCAGGGTCATCGGCGCAAAGCCGAAGGACGCCATCCTCCGGGAGATCGAGGAACACCTCTCCGCCTAGCCAGTCGTCCGACCCCCGGACGTACACTCCCCCGCATGCAGATCATCGGTCGTGGTCACCGCGGACACGAAGTCCGCGACGTCCAATCCCGACTCCTGGCCCTGGGGTTCTCGATCGATCCGCGCGAAGTCCAGGACCACTCGTTCGGTCCATCGACGGAAGCCACGGTTCGGGCATTCCAGCAAGAGCGCGGGCTCCTGGTTGACGGGCTCCTGGGCGAAGGGACGTGGAGCGAGCTCGTGGAGGCGGGCTATGCCCTGGGCGACCGCGTCCTGTACCACCGCCATCCGTTCTTCCGGGGCGATGACGTTCGCGCCCTTCAGCGCCGGCTGAACCACCTGGGGTTCGACCCCGGCCGCGAGGACGGGATCTTCGGGGAGCAGACCGGACAGGCCGTGCGCGACTTCCAAGTCAACGTGGGTCTTCATCCCGACGGTATCGTCGGCGCGTCGACCACCGCGGCGCTCGATCGGTTCCTGTCGGCTCCAACGGAGGGTCCCGGGCGCGTGGCCATCCGCGAAACGGAGCGATTGGCCGCTCCGGGGTCGCTGCGCGGCCGGCGAGTGGCGATCGACGCGGGCCACGGTCCCGACGATCCCGGCGTGGAAGGTCCCACCGGCCTACGCGAAGGGGATGCCGCGTACGTCCTCGCCGAGCGGCTGGCGGCAAACCTCGCCGGGCGAGGGGCGATCCCCGTCCTGGTTCGCGGCCGGCAGGAGACGCCGGACGCCGCGGCCCGAGCGGCGCGAGCGAACCGGGCCGAAGCCGACGTGCTGGTCGGCATCCACCTCAATGGCCACGAGGACCCATCGGCGGAGGGGTCGTCCTCGTATTACTTCGGACGGCTGGGGACGTCCTCGGTCGGGGGCCAGGCCTTGGCGGAGCTGGTCCAGGACGAGCTCACCGCAGCCACGGGTTTGCGGGACGGCCGGGCCCATCCCAAGGCCTTCACGATCCTCCGGGAGACCCGCATGCCGGCCGTCATCGTCGAGCCGTGTTTCATCACGAACCCGAAGGAAGAGCGGCTGCTCTCGGAGCAAGGGTTCCAGCGAGAAGTGGCCCGAGCCATCTCCGTTGCGCTGGAACGATATTTCTCCGGCCGCCGGCGATCCGCCGACGAACGGTCTACGCAGCCCCCGGCGCCGGGAGCGGGACCCCCACCGCCTCTGCTGCCTCCTGAGGCTCCACCGCGACGCTGAGGTCCAACCGCAGCAGCGGAAAGCGCGCGTCGTCCCGGACCACCACGAACCCCGCCGAGGCCAGGAAGCTGACCGGGAGGATCCATCCCTCCGCTCCGACCCGGCTGCCGATTGACTCCACGGCCCGGAATCCCCGGTCCAGAAGATCGGCGGCCACCGACCGGATGACCTCCCGTCCCAGCCCGAACCCTCTCCGTTCCGGGACCGCGTAGCAGTACGCCAGGTAGATCGCGTCCGGCGAGACCCGGCCGCACCGGAACTGGGTCAGGCGAGGGAAGAACGACGGCGGGGCGTACTGAGCGAAGGCCACCGCGCCCCGATCGTCCTCGACCAGCATCTTGCCGCACGATCCCCATTCCAGAAGGACCTGTGAGAACCACTCCTCCTTCTCGAACGCCTCCTCTACTTCCGTCTCCACCTCCAGCTCCCAGTACACGGCGGAACGAACGTCGGGAGGGATGTCGGAGAGGTTGTCGAGGGTCACGTCGACGAGGCGGCGACCCATCCGAGCTAGGCCGCGGAGCTCCGCCCGGAGGCGGCGCGGAGCAGGAGCGCGCCGAGGATCAGCCCGAGCGCTACGGCATGCGCGACCCGGCGCAGCTCCGCCACGCGCCGATGGTACCGGCCTGTCTGCAACCGGTCCAGCGTTGATACGATGCTCGAGCCGTGGCCGAACCGCGTGGCGATCCTCTCGCCGACCGATACGCCGACCGGGCCCGGGCCATGACCGTCTCCGAGGTCCGCGCGCTGTTCGCGGTGGCCGCCCGGCCCGACGTGATCTCGCTGGCGGGCGGGATGCCGTTCGTCCAGGCGCTGCCGGGGGATGAGGTGCTCCGAGTGGTTGCGGACGTGGTGGGGAGCAATGCGGCTGTGGCCCTCCAGTACGGCCCGGGAACCGGCCACGCCGGGCTGCGCGAACGGCTCTCCGAGCTGATGGCCGAGGACGGCATCCAGGCCGACCCCGAAGAGACCGTGATCACGGTGGGCGCGCAGCAAGCGCTGGACCTCCTGGGGAAGCTGTTCATCGAGCCGGGAGACCTGGTCGCGGTGGAGGCTCCGTCGTACGTCGGGGCGCTGTCCGCCTTCTCGGTGTACCAGCCCCGGTACCTGCAGATCACCATGGACGACGACGGCCTGATCGTGGAGGAACTGGAGGAGGCGCTGGCCGGCGGGACCCGTCCCAAGTTCCTGTACGTGTGTCCGAACTTCCACAACCCCGCCGGGGTCACGCTGTCGCTGGAACGCCGGCGGCGGCTGGTCGAGGTGTGCCGCATCGCGGAGATCCCCATCGTCGAGGACAACCCCTACGGCATGCTGCGGTTCGAGGGAGAGCCCCTCCCCGCCCTGCGGACGCTGGACCCCGAGAACGTCATCTACCTGGGGACCCTCTCCAAGATCTTCTGCCCCGGGATCCGGGTCGGATGGGTTCTCGCCGCTCCCCCGGTCGTAGACCGGCTCATCCGGTTCAAGGAGGCGGCCGACCTCTGCTCCTCGAACCTGAACATGCTGGTCGCCGAGGCGTGGCTCTCCGAGCCGGAGCGGTGGAAGGGGTCGCTGACCGGCCTCATCGACGTGTACCGGAGCCGGCGGGACGCCGCCCTGTCAGCACTGGAACGGCACTTCCCCCCCGGGTCCACCTGGACCCACCCGTCGGGGGGGTTCTTCGTATGGGTCGAGGTTCCCGGGATGGACTCCCGGGCCATGCTGCCCTCCGCTGTGGAGCACAAGGTGGCCTACGTCCCAGGGACGGCGTTCTACCCCGACGGCCGGGGAGCGGATCGGGTCCGGCTGGCCTACTGCTACCCGCCCGAGGATGCCATCGAGGAAGGCATCCGGCGTCTCGGGGAGCTGGTCGCTGCGCCGGTGGCCGGCGCGGCCCGCTCCGTGACCCGCTCGTGACGTTCCCGCCGGGGGCCCTGGTCTAAGGCTTCCGGCCCCGGCCCAGGATCCGTTTCGCGATCCGGTCCAGGTCCTGCTTGGACCCGAAGTCGATCACGATCCGTCCCTTCCGCTTGGCGCGCTGGATGTGCACCCGCGTCTCCAGGGCATCGCCCAGGGCTTCTTCGATCTGGAGCAGCTTGGGGTCCCGTTCCCTGGGCGGCGGACCCGCCGCACGACGGGACGGATGAGACGAGTACGACTGGACCATGCCCTCGGTCTGACGGACCGACAACCCCTCCCCCACGATGCGCTGGGCCAGCGCGGTCTTGGCCTCGTCGTCCTCCAGCGCCAGCAGGGCCCGGCCGTGCCCCGCCGACAGCGAGCCGTCGGCCAGCAGTTGCTGGACCTGCGCCGGGAGGCCGAGAAGGCGGATCGTGTTGGCCACGTGGGGGCGGGAATGGCCGAGCCGCTCGGCCAAGGCTTCCTGGGTGACGCCGAGGTCTTCCTGGAGCTCCTGGAACGCCGATGCCAGCTCGAGGGGGCCGAGGTCCTGGCGATGGATGTTCTCGATCAGGGCCTCTCGCAGGGACTCGGCGTCGTCGGTGGAGCGGATGATGGCCGGGATCGTGGCCAAGCCGGCGATCTTCGCCGCACGCAACCGGCGCTCCCCCGCCACCAGCTCGTAGCCGCCGTTGACCCGGCGCACCACGATGGGCTGGAGGATCCCGACCTCGCGGATCGACCGGGCCAGCGGCTCCAGCTGATCCTCCGGGAACGACTGGCGGGGCTGGCGCGGGTTCGGCGTCACGGCCTGCACCGGCACGTCGACGAGCCCGCCTTCCTCCTCGGCTCCGGGGATCAGGGCCGATAGCCCCCGACCAAGGCCTCCTCGCTGGGTCACTCCGGCTCGCCTCCCTCCAGTACTTCCTCGTCACCCTGTCCCTGCTCGATGGCGATGACCGCGGGCAGCTCGCCCTCGGGGAGGGGCGCGTCGACCGCCTCCCGCTCGAGGAACTCCGCGGCCAGGCTCCGGTACGCGCGGGCGCCCTTCGACTCGGGGTCGTACGCGGTGATCGGCTTCCCGAAGCCCGGCGCCTCGGACAGTCGGACGGTCCGGGGTATGATGGTGTCATACACGCGAGGCCCGAAATACCGCCTCACCTCGGCCACCACCTGCTCCGAAAGCTTGGTCCGGCTGTCGAACATCGTCACGACGATCCCCGTCAGCCTCAACTCGGGGTTGAGGCTCTGTTGGACGAGCCGGACGTTGCGGAGGAGCTGCCCCAGGCCCTCCAGCGCGTAGTACTCGCTCTGGATGGGCACGATGAGCTCGTCGGCGGCGGCCATGGCGTTGACGGTGAGCAGGCCGAGGGACGGCGGGCAGTCGAGCAGCACGAAATCGTAGGTGGGGGCCACGGAGGCGATGGCCTGCCGCAGCCTGGTCTCTCTGGAGATCTGTCCGACGAGCTCGATCTCCGCGCCGGCCAGCTCGATGTTCGAGGGAATCACCCACACACCGGGCACCGCTGTCTCCAGAACAGCCGCGTCGGCGGGAGAGGATTGGGAGAGCAGCTGGTAGGTTCCCTGCTTGCGGCGGCCGGGGTCGATCCCCAGCCCTGTCGACGCGTTGCCCTGCGGATCCAGGTCGATGACCAGCACCTTGCGTCCGGTCTCGGCCAGGGCGGCGGCCAGATTGACCGCGGTCGTGCTCTTGCCCACGCCACCCTTCTGGTTGGCGATGGCCACGACTCGGGATGTTCCGGAACGGTCAGCCAAGTGGTGCGTTCTCCGCGGGAGTGGGAAAACGTCTCAGGTAAACGGTCACTCCCGACGCCCCATGATAACGAGCGGTGCGTGGTTTTCAATGACAGCCTCGAGTCGAACCTCAGCCGGAGGCTCAGGGATGGCGATGTCGGCCAGGAGCTCAAGGAGGTCTTCATTCGTCTCCTTGACCGCGGCCTGCGCCCATTCTCGGCCGCCGAAGTAGATCAGGCGGCCGCCCGGGCGGAGAATCCCGTAGGCAGCTTGCCAGGCCCGTGCGGGAGGAGCGAACGCCCGCGCCGTGGCCAGGTCGCACCGACCGGTCACGTGTTCGATCCGCTGTGTGACGACGTCAACGTTTGTCAGCCCCAGATGATCCGCCGCCAGCTCCAGGAACCCCGCGGCGCGTTTCTTGGGCTCGATGAGGCGGAACCGGCACCTGCCCACGGCGATGGCCAGAACCAGCCCCGGCAGGCCCGCTCCTGCGCCGATATCGACGGCCACACGGTCGCCCGGCTCGAACAGGACAGCCGCGCGAAGCGAGTCCACCATGTGCCGCTCAACGATCCGCTCCCGGTCGGACTCCGCAACCAGGCCCATCGGGATGGCTCGTTCAGCGAGGAGCTCAGCAAAGGCGTGCAGGCGGTCGATCTCACCGGCCCAGGGGTTCAACGGCCCGTGCTCCAAGGCACCCTGGAGGGCGGTTCGGAGGGCGGTCACGAGCCCTCCTGTTTCACGGGATTACAAACAGGCGTTCGATTCTCAGGCAGGGGCCGGTGGCTCCCAGGCTTCCGGAGCCTCCCGCCCACGGCCCGGCCGCCGGTCCAGGCCTCGGTCCCGGGGCCCGCGGTCTCTGGGAGCACCTCGAGGCGCACCTCTCCCGCCCTTCTTGCGGATGACCACCCGCCGTTCAGGCTCCTCACCTTCGCTGGCGGTTTCCACTCCGCCCACCTCGCCGGCGGCGTCGTGCACGATCTTCCGCTCGTACGGGGACATGGGTTCCATCCGCTCGGGCCTGCCGGTCCTCCGGACGCGATCCGCCGCGCTCCTGGTCTTCTCGGCGAGCTGCGACTTACGGCGCTTCCGGTAGTCCTCGACGTCGACGACCACGCGGCACCGCTCTTGCATCTTCCGCTGGACAGCCGTGCGCACCACTTCCTGCAGGGCATCGAGGGTCTGGCCGTGCCTGCCGATCAGCACCCCCATGCTCTCGGCCTCCTCGCCGCCGAGCACATCGAGGTACATGACCCCCTCGACGATCCCCCGGTCCACCTCGGCAGGGATCCCCATGCGCTCCAAGAGCCCGGTCAGGAACTCCTGCGCCACCTCGGCCTGCTCTTCGAGGGCGACGCCTCCGACGCCTTCGTCGGGCGCTTTGACCCGGATGATGGCTCGCTGGCTGCCGATCCCCAGGAGGCCTTTCTGCGGTTCCTGGACGATCTCGATCTCGGCCTCCTGCTCGCTGATGCCGAGCTCCTCGAGGGCGGCCTCGATGGCCTCCTCAACGCTTGCGGCGCTTTTTTCGACTTCCCGCACGACGACCTCCAGAACCCTTGACGTTCGAACCGTCTCCCTGCGGGGCGCTGCCCTTCGGGGGGATCTCCTTCCCGGGCACCGGTCCGGAACCGGCCTCGCCGGCCCTGGCCCGAAGGATCACCGCCTGCTGCCCGATCTGCCAGGCGTTGGTGGTCACCCAGTACAGCAGTACGCCGGCGGAGATGCTGATCGAGATGAACCCCAAGAACACCGGCATGATCCGGTTCATGAGCTGCGCCTGCTGCTGGCCGGGGCCCTTCGTCTGGCTCTGCATCTGTTTCCCCTGGTAGTACGTGGTGGCCACCATCAGCGCGACGAGCAGGTAATAGGGGACCGCTCCCAGCCCGCCGGCCTCCGCGTCGGGCCCCGCGCACTGCGCGATCCCCACGTCCGACCCAGCCTGGCTCGGGGAGCAGGCCAGCTCGATGCCCAGGAACTCGGTCCGGTCCTCCACGATGGCTCGGAACAGCTCGCTGTCGGGAGGAACGTGCTCCGTTCCCAGCGGCGACTCGCACAGGAAGGCGCCCACGTCGCGTTCTTGGTCCTCCGCGGCCTGTGGGCGGCACAGGAACAACGACGAAGGAGGCGCCTCGATCTCCTGCCCCGAGTCGCGGTCCTGCCACGCCTCCACGTTGTACGTCTCGGAGCTGCCGGTGCCGTCGTCGCACACCACGCTACTGGCAGTCTCTCCACCGACGCTGGGGTCGGTGTTCGGGCGACACACGGTGGTCTCGGGGTTCACCGCGGACATCGATACCGGTTCGGCCGGCACGCCAAGCGCACCGATCGTCGACCGCAACACGGAGAACAGCGCGATGAAGACGGGAAGCTGCAGGAGCAGCGGCAGGCACCCACCGAGCGGGTTCACCTGGTGCTCCTTGTAGAGCTTCATCATCTCTTCGTTCATCTTCTGGCGGTTGCCCTTGTGCTTGCGCTGGATCTCTTTGATCTGCGGCTGGATCTGCTGCATGGCGTGCATGGACCGGGTCTGCCGCAACGTCAACGGGATGAGAACCAGGCGCACAAGCACCGTCAGGAGGATGATGGCCACCCCGTACGAGGGGACTACGTCGTACAGGAAGGCCAGGATGCTGCCCAGACCACGCAGCAAGCTGTCCCAGATCACTGCCGTCCCCTGTATGACTCCGTCATCAATCCGCGGAGCGGGTAGGACGCAGTCATACCGCCTGCCGAGAGGGGCCCGAGCGTGGCGCGGGCACGGGATCCGGTCCCCCGGCCGTCAGCGGGCTGCACCGGAGAACCCGCCACACCGACAGCGCCGACCCCTTCAGGGCTCCGTGGACGCGGATGGCTTCCAGGGCATAGGCCGAACAGGTCGGGTGAAACCGGCACCGGCCGGCCAACAGCCTCCCGAGCGTCACCCGATACGCCGCGATGAGACCAACGAGAAGGGCCCGGACGGGAACGCCGGCGGCCCAGGCGACCCGGCTCAGTGCAGCGCTCATGACCGCATCATTCCGATGCCCCGCAACAGGCTTTCGATCTCCTCGGTCAGCTCGGGCGCCTTGATGTCGCCGAAGGGCCCGCGGGCCACGAATACGAGCTCATGTCCCTCTCTGACCCGCGGCGCCAGCGACCGCCAGGTCTCCCGCAGCAGCCGGCGGGCCCGATTGCGGGCCACTGCGCCGCCGACTCGCTTCCCCGTGATCCAGGCCGCTCGGGGCGGCCCGGTGCTGGGCGCGACGTACAGTACCACCCGCTCCGACGTCCGCGATGAACCGGTCCGCAGGACCCTGCGAACCTCGCTGGCCGATCGGAGCCTAAGGGTGGGCGCGGCCAGCCCGGCCCGTCCTAGGGAGCGAGCCGGGAGCGGTGCTTGGCCCGTCGCCGCCCAAGGATGGCCCGGCCCGCCCGGGTACGCATGCGCGAACGGAAGCCGTGTGTCTTCTTCCGCCGTCGAACACTCGGTTGATAGGTTCGCTTCACGGCCAAATAAAGTAACAAAAGGGAGGGCTGTCGCGGACATCGCAGGTCAGGCGCGGTGTGACACAACCGCGTGGGCTTGCCAGCACACGAACCGGAGTCGATAATCCACACCGCTTCGCACCTACGGGGTCGCCATCCGGCGGCCCCGAATTTCTTCCCCAGACGGAATGCACATCTGTGGAAACCGGCTGTGGATAAGGGGGCGACAGGCTCGGAGACGGCGGCGAAAGCCGACGTCATCTGGTCGCAGGCCGCCGACCGGATCCGCACCGAGGTTCCGCCCGGCACGTTCAACCTCTGGTTCTCCGACGTCCGGGCCGCGGAGCTCTCCGGCGACACGCTGGAGCTGACCGCACCCAGCGACTACGTCCGGGCGTGGCTGGATCGCAACTACCTGGAGCTCATCACCCGGCTGGTCGGCCAGGTCAACGGCCAGCCCCTAACAGTCCACCTGCAAGCCGACGCGCCGGCCCCAGCGCCTGAGGTCATCCCACTGCCCAGCGCGCCGTCCCCGCCCTCGTCGGCCGATGCCGGACCTGGACCGGGAGCGTTTCCGGCCCGGTACACGTTCGACAGCTTCGTCCTGGGACCCTCGAACCGCTTCGCCCACGCGGCGGCCATGGCCGTGGCGGAGGCCCCGCCCTCGAAGGCGTACAACCCCCTGTTCATCTACGGGGGAGTGGGCCTGGGCAAGACGCATCTGCTGTACGCGATCGCCAACCTGATGCGCAGGCTGGCCCCCGACATCCGGGCCAAGTACGTGACCTCGGAGTCCTTCGTCACCGAGTTCATCAAGGCCGTCCGTGAGGGCCAGGGCTACCTGTTCCAGCGCCGGTACCGCGATGTGGATGTCCTGCTCGTCGATGACATCCAGTTCCTGGTCCGTGCCGAGGAAACCCAGACCGAGTTCTTCCACACGTTCAACACGCTGCACGGGGCCGAGCGGCAGATCGTCATCGCCAGCGACCGCCCACCTCAGGAGCTCTCCGGCCTGGCCGAGCGACTGCGGAACCGGTTCCGGTGGGGCCTGATCGTCGACATCCAGCCCCCGAACCTGGAGACTCGCATCGCCATCCTGCAGCAGAAGGCCCTCCGCGACGGCATCCCGGTCCCGGACCCGGTGCTTCACTTCATCGCCGAGAAGTTCGACTCCAACATCCGCGAGCTGGAAGGAGCGCTCCTTCGGGTGGTGGCCTTCGCTTCGCTGTCCCGCCAGCCGGTGGACCTGGCGTTGGCCGAGCGGGCGCTCGAGGACCTCCTGCCCCACGGAGACCGCGAGGTTCCCGCGGAGATCATCCTCGAGGAGACGGCTCGCTACTTCAGTCTTCGCCGGGAGGACCTGGTATCGAAGAGCCGGTCGCGGCCCCTGACAACCGCACGGCACATCGCCATGTACCTGACCAGAGAGCTGACCGGCCTGTCGCTCATCAAGATCGGGGATCTGTTCGACCGGGACCATTCCACGGCATTGCACGGCATCAAACGCATCGAGACCTTGATGCCGAACCGCGACACCGTGTACCGCCAGGTGCAGGAGCTAACCCGAAAGATCACGGAAACCGTCCGGGGGACACAGTGAGGAGGACCTGTTGATGAACGAGCACCTCGGCCGGCCGCCCCGGCGGTACCGCTCGCCGGTACCCCATTCGTCAACAGACCATCCCATGTCGTACCCACGCGTTACGCTGCCCGTTCGGGTGGTTGTCCACGTATCCCCAGTCCCTACTACAACCCCTGGTAGAGAAAGAAAGAAACTGAGATTCCGAGAGGGGGAGAACAAGTGAAGTTCAGGTGCGATCGGGACCAGCTGTCGGAGGCCCTGCAGACCGTTCAGCGGGGCGTATCGGCCCGGCCGGGGATCCCCGCCCTGACCGGTGTGCTCATGACCGTGGCCGGCGAAGAGCTGGCGCTGACCACCACCGACCTGGAGGTCACGACCGAGGTTCGGGTCCCCGTGGAAGCCCGGGAAGAGGGCAGCGCGCTGATCCCGGCTCGACTGGCGGCCGACATGGTCAAGTCCCTGGCACCCGATGCCGTGGACGTGGAAGCCGATGGGTCGCAAGCCAGGGTCGTGTGCCGCAGCTTCGAGGGAACGATCCGGTGTCTGCCGGTGGAGGACTTCCCGGCGGTGCGGGACGTGGAAGGAACCGTGGTCAAGGTCGAGGCCCGGTCCTTCGCCGAGGCGGTCGGCCAGGTGGCCCGGGCGGCGTCCCGGGACGAGGCCCGCCCCGTGCTGACCGGCATCCTCCTGGAGGTCAATCGGGAGGGCCTGACCATGGTGGCCACGGACTCCTACCGCTTGAGCGTCCGCGAGCTTCGGGCCACCGGTGACGGGGAGGCGAAAGCGCTGGTCCCGGAGCGAGCCATCTCAGAGGCCGGCCGTGCCGCGTCGGGAGAGGAGAAGGGCGAGGTCGAGATCGTGGTGGGGGATTCCCAGGCCGGGTTCCGGGTGGGGACCACCCTCCGGCTGACGTCGCGGCTGATCGAGGGCGAGTTTCCGAACTACCGCCAGCTGCTGCCCGAACCCGGCGGAAACATGCTCAAGGCGAACCGCCAGGAGCTGCTGGAGGCCGTGCGTCGTGTGGGGCTCCTGGCCCGGGAGAGCTCACCGGTACGCATCGAGCTCAACGCGCTGGGAGTCCGGCTGACCTCGAGCTCCCCCGATCTGGGGGGAGCGGTGGAGGCCGTGGAGGCCGCGTACGAAGGCGAGGAGCTGACCGCGGCCTTCAACCCGAACTACCTGGGCGATGGGCTGTCGGGAGTGACCGCGGATCGGGTCACGCTGGAGCTCAGGGACGGACTGAAGCCCGCTCTGGTCCGGGGCGAGGACGAGAACGGATTCACCTATCTGGTCATGCCGGTGCGCCTCCCCGCCCCTGTCGGGTAGGGGGGGTCCGGGGGGGTAGCTCGCCCTTGGGGCGTGCTGAGCATGGGTCCAGACGGCGAGCGGTCCCCCCGGGAGGAATAGGTGCGGCTCCTCTGGCTGGAGGTTCGCGGGTTCCGGAACCACCGGGAGACCTCCGTGGAGGTCCCTGCGGGGATCGTCGCGGTCGTGGGTCCCAACGCCCAGGGCAAGACCAACCTCCTGGAGGCCGCGCACTACCTGGTGACGCTGTCGTCGCCCAGGGTGTCGACCGATCAGCCGCTCATCCAGGCTGGGGAGGACCGCGCGTACCTCCGTGGCGAGGTGGAGACGGCTGCGGGCCGGGTCCTGGTGGAGGTGGAGATCCTGCCCAAGGGCGCCAACCGCGTGCAGGTCAACCGGAGTGGGGTTCGGCGCAAGCGCGACCTCAGGCAGCGGGTTCGCTCGGTGATGTTCCTGCCCGAGGACATGGCCGTGGTGCAGGGAGAACCCGACGACCGGAGGCGGTTCATGGACGAGGCGGTCGCAGCACTGTGGCCGGCGGAGGAGGCGACGCGAACCGCCTACGACCGCGCGCTTCGGCAGCGCAACCGGTTGCTCAAGGAGCACGAGGGGACACCACCGGACCTGGAGGCCTGGGACGCCGAGCTGGCTCGCCACGGCGCGGCGGTCACGGCAGCCCGGGGCCGAGCCGTGGATCGAGCCGGTCCTCGGGCCGGCGACGAGTTCCGCCGGGTGTCGGGAGACGACCTCGTGGTCGGGTACCGGCCTTCGGTCCAGGAGGAGGACGAGGAGGGCCTGGAGGCGGCCATGCTCCGGCGGCTGGAGGAGCGACGGGGCGATGAGCTGGTTCGCCGAGTCACGCTGGTCGGCCCCCATCGCGACGACATGGATCTGGCGGTCGGCGAGATGACCGCTCGGCGGTTCGCCTCGCATGGGGAGTCGTGGGCCGGTGCGCTCTGCCTACGCCTGGGGATCTGGGGAGCGGTGGTGGGCGAGATGGGGGAGCCACCGGTCCTGCTCCTCGACGACCCGTTCTCGGGGCTGGACCCCGTCCGTCGCGCCAACCTCACCGGTGGGCTGTCGGACCGGGGTCAGATCCTCTTGTCCGTTCCCGACGAGGCCCAGGTCCCCGCGGGAGCCGCCGTGTGGGAGGTGAAAGATGGCCACGTCACGCCGCGGTAAGCCCCGGGGACCGGGCCCGCACCCGGACCTCCGGGACGAGCCCGCGGAGCGAGTCGAAGCGGTCGGCTCGATCGTCCGCCAGCTGCTGTCCGGTTCCCGCATGCGCCGGGGGATGGCCATCGGGCGGCTGGTGAGGGCTTGGGAACGGGTCGTCGGGACCCGGCTGGCGCAGGAAACGGCGCCGGTGGAGGTTGAAGGCGGGGCGCTCCTCGTGGCGGCATCCACCGGCGCGTGGGCCCAGCAGGTGTCGTTCCTGGCCCGGGAGATCGTTCGCCGGGCGAACGACGAACTGGGTGCCAAGGATGTCAGAACCGTTCGCGTCGTGGTGCGCTCCGATGCAGGAAAACCGTTGCGGGACAGTGGTTTCCACAGCTAAGAGGATGGCCGAAGCGTCCGCGGATGGGCCCCTGCGGATGATAGAATTTGGCGTGAACTGATCCCCCTCTTCGGCCCCACCCGGGGTCTCGCGTGGGCGGATACCGGAGGTTCGTTGGCGACAAAGAGAAGCAGTCCCCCCAAATCGAAGCGCGGCACGGCCACTCGCCGGGCCGCGCCTGCCCGGTCCACCGCTCGGGCCAAGACCCCCGCACGCTCGCCGAGGAAGCGAGCAGGTGTGACCACGGCCAAGGCTCCCGCACCGGCGTCGACGCGACGATCGCCGCGGTACGAGGCCGCAGACATCACCGTCCTGGAAGGCCTGGAAGCGGTTCGCCGCCGCCCGGGTATGTACATCGGCTCCACCGGCCCTCGAGGGCTCCACCATCTCGTCTACGAGGTGGTGGACAACGCCATCGACGAGGCTCTGGCCGGCTCGTGCACGAAGATCGCCGTCGTCCTCCGGGCCGACGGCGCTGTGATGGTGTCCGACGACGGCCGAGGCATCCCCGTGAAGCCCATCCCGCGCTCGAAGGACCGCCGCCCGGCGGTCGAGGTCGTGCTCACCACGCTCCACGCGGGCGGGAAGTTCGACGGCAAGTCCTACGCGGTGTCCGGAGGCCTGCACGGCGTCGGCGTCTCGGTGGTCAATGCCCTGTCCGAGCGGTTGCTGGTTGAGGTGGTCCGCGATGGCTATCGGTGGACACAGACCTTCTCCCGGGGCAAGTCGCTCGAGAAGCTGAAGCGCGGCCCGGCCGCCAAGCGGACCGGCACCACGATCACGTTCTGGGCCGACCCGGACATCTTCGAGGAGACCGAGTTC
>DASZKM010000159.1:0-9130 GCA_035947055.1 Actinomycetota bacterium | reverse complement strand
GCAGGTTGTCCTACGGGCGCCGTTTGATTATGAGCGGGTGCGCCGCGCGCCGGCCTTGCGGAGCGGCCGCGGGGGCCGCGCCGGCAGAAGCCCGCGGAGCCGGGCCAAGCGGATCTGCACCTCGAGGTACAGCCTGGCGTCCGGATCTCCGAGCACGTCGAGCCCGGTGATCCGTCGCACCGCGCGCAGCCGGTATGTGACCGTGTTCCGGTGCACGAACAGCGCGGCCGCGGTCTCGCCCACGCTTCCCAGGGTGAAGAACGTTTCCACCGTGGGCATGAGCCCGCCGCGGTTGCGCCGGTCGTGCTCCAGGAGGCGCTCCACGTCTGCCGTGTCCGCGGACGAGGAGTCGGCCACGAACGGCTCGAGGAGGCCGTAGATCCCCAGCTCCCGGAACGCCGTGACGCGGTCGCCGCCCCACAGCAGCTCGGTGGCCGTCGCCGACCACAGGGCCTCGCGGTACGAGCGACGGAGCCCGTCCAGGCCCGGATAGGCCCGGCCGATCCCGACCGTGATGGACGAGAGCAGCAGCGCCGAGCGGGCCCGGTGGATGATGGCCCGTCCCATGCCCTCGGGGTCCGTGTTGTCCTCGAACTCCCGAAGGATGGCCGCGACCATCCCGTCGATCGACACGATCTGAACCTGGGGGTCGCCGACGATGGTCTCCGCGGCCACCAGCTCTTCCAGCTTCTTCAGCGGCAGCGGCGCGAGCTCGTCGGGGTGCGCGGTGACCACGATGACCCGGGCAGGATTGGCCAGCTTGAACTCCTCCGGCGCCTGCAGCATGGTCTCGTCGCCCCGGAGCACCGAGCGGAGGAACGCGCCCATGCGCTGCGGCGCGGGAACGGACGGCGGCTCCAGCAGCCTGGTCGAAGCCCACTCCGGTCCCATAACCAGCAGCGGCAGACGGTCGCCCAGGCTGGACCGCTCCTTCAGCGGGACGTCCGACAGGACATCGTCGTTGAGGACCAGTCCCGCGGCGCCGGCTTCCGCCAGGCGCTCCACGAGCCGGGTGAGGGTCCGCCGGCCGATGCTCTTGCGATCGAGGACCGCCAGGTCGCCGGCCTCGAACGTCGGATCTTTCCCGTTCCCGGTGACAAGGATCACGCGCCGTCGGAGGCTCTTGGGCCGCTCCTCCACCGGCATGGTCGCGGGGGCCCGTACGGGGGCCTCCGCCGGTGCAGGTGCAGACGCAGGTGTCGCCACACGCTCACCCGTCATCGCGGGCTTCTTGGTCCGGGCGTCGGCCATCTCTCCCACTCCCTTCCTATCAGCAGCGTCGCTTACGGTTGGCACCGGGGCCGCCGGTGCATCGATCCTTGGACGGGCCGCCGTCCAGCAGGTCCTTGCCAGGACCGCCCGACAGCCTGTCCACTCCTCCCTCGCCGCGCAGGGTGTCTCTCCCTGCCTCGCCGAAGAGGGAATCCTTGTCTGCCCCGCCGCGGAGCTTGTCGTTTCCGCTCCCGCCTCGCAGGACGTCCTTTCCTGCCTGACCGAAGATCACGTCCTTGCCCGCGCCGGCCCGGATCACGTCGGCGCCCGGGCCGCCGCAGATGACGTCGGCGCCACCGGTCCCCAGCAGGATGTCCTTGCCGGTGGTGCCGAGGACGTCACATGTCCCGCCGCCGGGTGCCGGGACTCGCTCGCCACCGCCGGGCGGCTGCTGCGTCGGAGGCTGCGGAGGCTGGCCGCCCGGGGGAACCGGGATCGGCTGGCCCTGAGCCACTGCGCGAACGCTCTTGACCGCGATGTTGTTGCCCGCGGCATCCACGAACTCGGCGGGCGCCGGGTTCGCCGCGGGGCTGCCCACCGGGCTGTAGGTGATCTGCGGGGTCGCCGTCGGAGCGATGGTCTGGCCGGGGAGCGCCTCCAGCTGCAGAGTCGTCACGCCCGAAGCCATGCCGGCCGGCGCCGTGGTGTTCGAGGGAATGCCGTCGATCTGCCATTCGGCCTCCGCGGCAAGCCCGGCGACCGCCTCACCGAACTTCACCAGCACGTGACGCTCGTCGACGACGCCGGCCGTGAAGAGCGGGTTGGTCGTGTCCAGGATGTACGTGGCCTGGTCGGCCGCGGCGCTGCGGTTGCCCTGATCATCGCGAGCGATCGCGTACAGGGTGTAGGTCGCGTCGGCGCCCAGGTCCGCGGTCTGCACCACGGCCCCGTCCGATCCCGCCGTCTGCTGGCCGACCTGCGCGTCACCGGCGGTGAATCCTGCCTGGCCGTCGGACTCCTTGTACACGGCGGCGATGTGACCCTCGTCGATGCTGCCCACCTTCACCTCAGGAGAAGAGTCGTTCGCGGTGACGGCCTCGGTGGCCGGCTTGCCGGCGATCTCCTCGATCACCGGAGTCGGCAGGCTGATCACGACCACGGCCTCGATGCGGTACAGAGCGGTGTCGGCGCCCTCGCTCACGTTTCCGGCGGGGTCCATCGCTGCGGCGTACAGGGTGTAGTCTCCGTCGCCACCCAGCGGCTGGGTGGTGACCACGGCCTCAGAGGTGTTGGCCAGCTCGTTCTGTGTGGCGCCCGACGGGCCGGTCCTCGCGCTTCCGACCAACCGGTCGCCGGGGCTGAACCCCGGAGTCCCGTCCGACTCGACGAAGATCTGCGCGGTGTCGCCACGGTCCAGGTTCGTCACCCGAACCTCAGGCGTTGCGTCATTCGAGGTCACCGTCCCGTCCGCACTCTGTCCGTTGATCTCCGCGATGACCGGGACGAGCGGCGCGATGCCGTCTTCGGCCCGAACGGTCTTGGCATGATCGGGAACCGTGTTGCCGGCCTCGTCATGGAGCTCTGTCCGCCCGGGCACGGTCCCTGGCTCGTAGGAGATCTCGGGCGCCGCGTTCTTCCCCAGTTCCTGGGTGGGAAGGGTCTCGAGGATGATCCTCTTCACCTTGGTTCCCACTCCCATGGCCACGCCCGTCGCGGAGCCTGCCGGGATGCCGTCGATCTTCCACTCGTCCTCCTCGACGTGCCCCTCCATGGCCTCGCTGAAGTGAACGAGGACGCAGGGCCGGCCGCTCTGGGTGCAGGTCAACGGATCATCCAGGCTGACGGCGGCGAACGTCGGGCGATCGAAGTCGATCGAGAACAGCTCGGACAGCGCTTCGGTGGCGAACCCGACCTGGTCCTCGGCCCGGATCCTGATCTGGGCCTGCTCGGTGGAGAGCGAGGGAACCTGCCAGCTGTACTCGCCGGTGTTGCCCTGTCCGGCCTTCACCAGCTGCCAGTCCCCGCCGTCGGCCGACCACTCGATGCGGATCGGGCCGGATCCGAAGTTGGCGTCCGAGGCCTGCCACTTGATCGTGAAGGCCCCTCCCCCCTGCAGGATGTCGTCCTTCGTGGGGGCGACCACGCTCACGGTCGGCGCGGAGGAGTCCTGGATGATGGAAGAGAGGAACGTGTCCTGGACGTTCACGTTGCCCAGTCCATCCGTTGCCCGGAGCGTGAAGTTGTGGGTGGTGTCGGCATTCAGCGGAACGCCTAGCGTGAATTGCGTCTGGTCCGGACCCAGCGTCTTCCGGGCCACCTCGCGCTCCCCGTCGAAGGCCTGGATGGTGGAACCCGCCTTCGAAACGGAACCGGTGACCGGGTAGCTGTCCGCCGTGGTCCACACGGTGGTGAGGGGATCGGTGATGTCGATCACCGGCGGGATGTGGTCCAGGGCCTCGAGGCCGAAGGAAGCAACCTGGTTGCCCGCCTCGTCTGCGTACCCGCCGGCCGGCGGAGCGGTCCACGCCACCTGCGAGCCAGCCGGGGCATCGGGAGTGACGGAGAGGATCCGCTCCTCGCCGCCTCCGGAGACGCTGGTCGGCGGGGTCCCGCTGACTTCACCGGGACGGGCGACGCTCCACTGGGAGGGGTCGTCCGTGCCGGAAACCTCTTCGTTGAACCGAACGATCACTTCGGGGCCCTCGGTGGCGGCGAACAGCGGAAGGGGCACCACGGTGTCGAGCGTGTACAGCGCCCGGTCACCGCCGCTGTAATTGGGGCACACCTCGGTGCCTCGCGACGTGCAGGTGGCCCGGTCCCGGGCCACGCCGTAGAGCTCGTAGGTGCCGTCGGCGCCGAAGTCACGCAGGACCTGGACGTCGGCGATGCCCGAGCCGTTCGCCTGCGCCTCGCCCAGCAGCGTGTCCTGGGAAAGCTGGAAGCCCGGCTCGCTCCCGGTCTCCAGGTACACCTGCCCGAAGTGACCGGCGCGGAGCCCGCTCACCCGGACCACCGGGGAGGGGTCGTTCGCTGTCACGTCGTCGCCCGTGCGGCCGGCCATCGCGGTGATGGCCGGGATCTTGGGGGCGATCCGGTCCAGAGCGAGAAGGCTCATGCTGCCGGTCAGATTGCGGCGTGCGGGGTCGTGATAGAAGGGACGGTTCGGCAGGGGGCAATAGGTGACCCGCGTCTGCGTGGCGTCTTCGTCCTCGGGAAGCAAGAGGGTCAGGTAACGAACGCTCCCGCTGCTCACCCCGGGGCTGATCTCCGTGACGGGGCGTCCCCTTTGGCAGGCATCCCCGATGGTCCAGTCCAACGGACTCTCGCTCGTGCCCGGGGGCAGGGCCACGTCCTCGGAGAACTGGATCTTGACGCGATTCGGCTCCACCAGGCTGATCTCTTTGATGTACGGGTCATCCAGGTCGATCAGGACACCATCCGAGGTTCCACTGGCCTCGCCATTCCGCTCCACGGTGACGCTGAGCTTGATCGTGCCGCCGTTGAGGCGATCACGGCACTCCCGGGCGGTGGCTGCCTTCAGGCAGGGGGACGGGAGGGTGAACTGGCCGGTGATTCCTCCCCCCTCAAGCCGGATGAAGCCTCGGACGTCGAGGGAGTTGGTGAACGTCTCGTCGTCCTGCTCGAAGACGAGAGCGGGCTTCCCGGCGGCGTCGAAGAACAGCAGCTCCGCGCCGACCAGGGTGGCGCCCGGCTCGGTGATGCCGCCGAAGGTCACCGTGTCGCCGGTCTTCACCGCTCCCTGCCCTTGAGGCGGCGACAGGGTGGGGCTGACCGCGGGGGCCGCCCTCACGATCGCCGTCAGGGACAGCAGGCCGGAGGCCATGACCCCCAGGACCGCCACCCTTGCCACTCGCCTCATCTCGTCCCTCCTATCCGAAGGGGTCCGCCCTTTTGGAGCGGACCCCCTCGGCCTTGCCTCTCGGCGGCCTATCCGGGTCCGGCCGCCTCCCTCTTCGTTCCTACGGTGTCGACGCGAACGTCGGGATCGTCTTGTCGGCCACGTCGTTCCCGGCCAGGTCCTCGTACCGGCCTTCGGGGGATCCGAAGTACAGGTACTGGATCGTGGCCGCATTGGCCGCCTGGTACTGAGCGTCATCCACCAGGACGTCCCGCGCGCTACCGGATCCGGTGACCTGGTCCAGCGTCACCGAGTAGCCGCTCTTGTCCAGCAGCTCCCAGAAGAGGGCGGAGTTCGTGCCCTCGACTGCCTCGTTGAAGTCGACGTGGATCCGGTCAACCTGTGCCTGCGCCGCCGACAGCGCCGGGGCCACCTTGTCCACGACCACTTCGAACGCCCGGATCAGGTCGCTCGGCGTGGGGTTCGCGGGGATCGCGGTGTCCAGCGCCCTGGTGTAGACGGTGTGCTCCACACCGGCCTGCGGCGCGTTGCCGTTGGCGTCGAGGTGCGTCAGAGGGCTGGTCGGGGTGATGGTCACCGTGGATGCCTGGGCCACCGCCTGACCGATCTTGGCGTCCGCATTCGTGCCCTCTGTCTGCAGCCCGTCCTCCAGGCCGTTCTCCCGCCACAGCTGGATCGTGTAGCCCGGCTTCACGGCCTTGGCACCGGACAGCAGGAACGGAGCGTTGTTGTTGTTCGTGTAGAACCTGCCGTCGTCCTCTGCCTCCTCACCCGCCACCTCATCGACGATGGGCGCCTTGGGCGGAATGAGGTCCTGCACCTTCACCGTGGTACCCGTAGCGATCGGGTTCCCCGTCCGGTCGTGGAACGCCAGCGGGGTCTGCGGGAAGTACGCCAGGTTGAACCCCGGCGTGTCGTCCGGCAGCTCATTGCTGACCAGCAGCGACGCACCACGGAAGTTGGCGTCCCTGGTGCAATTCACCACGGTGTTGTTGTCGGCCCTCCAGTCCGGCCCCGGGCACACGCCATCGGTCGGCGACGTGAAGTTGTCAACCGCCTCGCTGAACGTCACCCGAAGCTGCCGCTGCAGGTCCTGGTTGGCGATGCTGGGCGCCGGAGAGGCCGCCGCAGCGGTGATGGTCGGCGCGATGTTGTCCACCTCGAACAGGTCCGAGAAGGTCGGAGCGCCGCCGTTGGACAGGTTGCCAGCCTCATCCTTCACCACGGTCGCCATCTGGACCGACAGGGCCTGCGGCGAGTAGTCACCGGCGTACGAGCCGGTCAACGCGCCGCCGCTGTTCGTGACAGTCACGTTGATGCGCTGTCCGACCTCATTCTTTCCGTCCTCGGTCGCGTACTGGATCAGCTGTGAACTGACCACCTGGCAGGTCTTGCACGGCTCCTGCTGGCCCGTCGCCGAGTTGCGGTCGGTCACAGCGGCGGAGAAGCTCAGCGTGTCGCCGTTCTTGACCGCGGGGTCCTCGGCGCAGCACCGGGAGGGTGGCCCGCTCAGGTCGGAACCCTGGATGACGGGGATCGACGCATCGATCTTGATGGTGTCCAACACGTTGGGCACCGGCCTCACGGAGATCGGCGCGCCGTTGGCGTCCGTCCCACCGAGGTTGATGGTGACGGCGTGGTCGCCGTCGCCCGGTCCTCCCGCCTCAGGGGTCGGGATGAGGAGCGGAGCGAACTGCAGGAGCACGCTGTCCACCTTGCCGGCCTCGATCGTGGCCGGCCCGCCCAGCGGGGTGGGACCGATGCCATCGAATGCGAAGTCGGTGCTGCACGGCGTGGCGTGCGCGCAGCTCGGCTCCAGCGTCGCGGCCGGGGAGCCGTCGGTCAGCGTGGTCAGCGATGCACCCTTCTGGTGCTTGTTGACCCGCACCGAGAACACCGGCCGAGCTCCGGGCGCGGCGAACTTCGGCGACAGGCTGGTGGCCACGTAGTCGAAGACCGCGCGCGGCTGGATGCTCAGGTTGATGCGCCGGCCGAACACTTCCCGGTTGCCGGTGCTCGCCCTGCCGGCCGACTCGCCGATGCACTCCGCGTTCGTCGACGTCGTGCTGTTCACGTCGTCGAACGACATGCCGAACACGAAGCTGCCGGTCTGGCCCGGCGCGAGGGACTGCGCGTCCGGATTGCTGGTCTGGTAGTTGGACCCGGACAGCGTGGCGTCCACGCTGAGCGTGCCGCTGCCGACGTTCTGGACCGCGCAGCTGGTCTGCACGTTGTTCTGGGCCCCCGAGACCGAGCCGTCGGTGGCGCCCGCCGGGGCGGTGACCGCCAGGTTCGTCACCTGGAGGACCCGCGTAACGGTGTCCATGGTGCCCGAACCAGAGGGGTCAACTTCGTCCTGGTTGGACCCACCGTTGGTCGACACGGTCGCCTTCCACCGGTGCGTCACGTCCTGGGCGGGAGTGGGAACGTTGGCGAAGATGCTGAACGCCTGCGTAGCCGCCGGCGCCAGGCTTCCACCTGTGAACAGGACTCGCCGAGGAGTGATGATCTGGGAGTTCCAACCATCAGCGCGTCCCTCGATCACGTTGTAGTCCGGGGGAATGTGGATGATTACGGCGTTCACGGCAGGAGCCGCTCGCCGAGTGATCGAGATCTTGAACTCCTTGTTCGCGGTACCGGCGAGAACGTTTCTCACGTCCACCGATCCCACGTTGACAGATGGCACCTGGGCCACCGCCGGCACGAGGCCCAGGACCAAGCCCGAGACCAGTGCGACGGACAGCAAGGCGCGCCTACTAGCCGTCCTCATCTCTATCTCCCTCCCGCCCCTTCGGGGGCCATCCAGGAACTTCTCGAACTACTCATGGTCATCTGCCTCCTAATTCGCCCATCCCCTGCCCGATTCCTGCCTAGAAAGAAAAAAATCTTGTGCATCCGCCCAAAGTTGGGTTTAGGGGGGAGGGAACGTGGGAACCCGTGCTCGGCCCTTAGGGGACCCAGACGTAGTCCAGGCGAACCGAGAACACCGACCGCCGGACCGCCACCCCGGGGAGCCCTGGACCACTGTCCAGTCGGAGCCGCAGATCGGCCAGGGACGCGGCCGTCCAAGGGGCCCCGCCCGGCCTGGTCGGGTGGGTGGCTCCCCACTTCATCTGGGAGCCCCCGGTTCCTCCCGCGTCGAAGGTGATCTCGTCCGAGACCACGGTGGCTCCATCGACGTATCCCACGGAGAGTGGCACCGGGGGCCCGTCGGTGAGGGCCTTGGCTCTTGGCCGTACCCCGAGGATGATGTCGCTCCCCTTGGGCTGGGCCAGGAGATCTCGGTGGTACATGGGGCTCGGCGAGTGCCTGGAGGGAACACCCTCGGTGAGGTATTCGTCCACCACGCCGTTCTGCTGCGTGTTGACGGCGCTTCCCCCCAGGTTGCAGCTGAACTGCTTGCCGTCCGGGGTCGTCCCGGTCACCCACTGGTCCTCGGAGACGTGCTGCCAGTTCTTTGCAGCGTCCCGGCATGCCTGCACGGGATAGCCCTTGGTCCAGCCGACGGACGTCTCGCCCAGTGGCATGAGGTAGTTGATCCGAGCGCCGCGGATGGGGGCATCGAACATGGGTGAGTCCACGAAGTCGTCCAGCCCGATGTTGAAGGGGGTATTCGTCGGGCTGACGATTCCCAGATCCACGTCGCCGGACGGCCCCGGAAGCGCCAGGCGGCCCGTCACCGGGGCCTGGTCGTCGGCGTAGAGCCTGATCGCTGTGTTCGCCTGAGGTCCGTAGGTGACCGTCACCGTATGCCACTGCATGGTGCCCAGGGGCTGCGTGGCCCCGATCACGGTCCCCGTCGCGGAGAGCAGGAGGCGCCCGTCCGGGCTGAGCGTCAGCGTGATGAGCGGCGTCTCCGCTGGAACCTTCCCCAGGTGGCGATAGATGACCACCGGCTGCAGAGGCATGTGATGAACACGGAACGCGAACGACACCGTGCCGGGTTTGACCGGGCCGGTGTCCGACCCGAAACTCGAAATCGTCGCTACGGCCGGCCTCCCGCCGGGCACGCTGGCCATGAACAGGAAGTTTCCGGTC
>DASZKM010000158.1:0-2048 GCA_035947055.1 Actinomycetota bacterium | reverse complement strand
GCTCGATGACGAGGATCGTGTAGCCGCCGTCGTCGCGGAGCTTGCCGATCAGCTCCGTGATCTCGTGCGTCTCGGCCGGGTTCATCCCCGCGGCGGGCTCGTCGAGCAGCAGGAGCTTGGGCTTGGTAGCCAGTGCCCGAGCGATCTCCACGCGGCGCTGGTCCCCGTAGGACAGGTTGCCGGCCAGCTCGTTGGCGTACCGGTGGATCCCCACGAACTCCAGCAGGCGCTCCGCGTCGGCTTGGCCGTCCCGCTCCTCGTGCCGCATCCGGGGCGTCCGGAAGATGGCCTGCAGTACGCCTTGCCGGTGGTGGGCGTCGGTGCCCACGACCACGTTCTCCAGGGCGGTCATGTTCTGGAACAGGCGGATGTTCTGGAAGGTGCGCCCGATCCCCCGCTGGGTGATCTCGTGCGGTTTCCGGAGCCGGGGGATCCCCAGCATCCGTCCGGTGAGGACCTCCTCGCCGTCGAACATGATCCGGCCAACCGTCGGCGGGAAGATGCCCGTCACCAGATTGAAGAACGTGGTCTTCCCGGCGCCGTTCGGCCCGATCAGCCCGAAGATCTGTCCCTCGTCGACGGCAAGATCCACGTCCTTGAGGGCGGTCAGACCACCGAACTGTTTCGTGACCTTCTGCGCGTGTAGGAGCGGCATGCCTACGATCCTCCGGTCGCTTCGTACAGCTGCTCGTCCACAACGCCTCCCCTGAGTTCGGCCTTCCTGCGCTTCGATGGAAGCAACCCCTGCGGGCGGAACACCATCACGATGACCAGCGCGATGCCGAACACGAAGAACCGATACTCGGAGAACTCGCGGAACACCTCGGCCATCATCTTGCTGCCCCGAGGATGGATCCGGGGATCGAGCCGAGCCCACCGATCACCACGGCACACAGGATGAAGATCGAGTCGATGATCCTGAATGCGTCGGGGTTGATGAAGTTCACCTGCTCCGCGTAGATCGCCCCTCCCACCCCGGCGGTGCACGCCCCGATGGCGAACGCGGCCAGCTTCATCCTGACCACGGGGACACCCATGGATGCTGCGGCCACCTCGTCCTCACGGATGGCCACCCAGGCCCGGCCGATACGGGAGTTGTCCAGCAGGTAGATGGCGACGACCCAGAGGACCACGAACGCGAGCAGGAGCCAGTAGTACTTCACGTCGACCAGCGTCCCCCATTCGATGTCGAGCCCACCGAGATGGATCTCGGGGTGAGGGATGGAGGAGATGCCCCGGGGACCGACCGTCAGGTCATCGAGGTTGGCCGCGTTGATGCGGATGATCTCTCCGAACCCCAGGGTCACGATGGCCAGGTAGTCGCCGCGCAACCGGAGCGTGGGCGACCCGAGGATCACTCCGGCCACCACCGCGACCGCGAGCGCGGCGAGCAGGATCAGCCACATCCACGGCTCCCACGTCGGCTTGTCCGCCACGGTGACGGTTTCCGCACGTAGCCCCTTGGTGTATGACGCCGCCCCGGTGAGGATCGCCGCGGTGTACGAGCCGATGGCCCAGAACGCCACGTATCCGAGGTCCAGCAACCCGGCGAAGCCGACCACGACGTTGAGGCCCAGGGCGAACAGGATGAACAGCGCGAGACGGGACAACGTCCCGCCGCTGGTCGCCGCGGCGAGCCACGTGGGGATCTCGAACCAATCGCCGAGGAACGGAAGGACCACGAAGAACGCGATGATCAGGAGAGCGACCAGGGGCAGCGCGACGCGGCGCCGCGGCTCGGCCCACGTTCGCGCCGGCTCGATCAAGCCCCGAGAGATACCGCTTCTGACGGGGCTGACGGCCCGCTGGACGGCCGCGCCGAGCCCGGTGACACGAAGGAGCCGGGGCAACACGATGACCGCAGCGATGAGCGTCCCGAAGATCGGAGCGTCGAGGAGGATCGCCGTGACGAGCTCGCCGGCGCCGAACAATACATAGAGGAGGAGCTGCCCTCGCGGGTCGCGGAGGGCTCCGGAGAGCACCATCGAGGCGACACCGGTCGAGGCCAGCGGGGCCAGCGGGAACACCTTGTCGGTCTTCAGGGTCTC
>DASZKM010000157.1:0-5740 GCA_035947055.1 Actinomycetota bacterium | reverse complement strand
ATGGACGGAAGCGGCCCAGCGGTGGTGCGAGCGGCAGTCCATCAACGGTTTTCCCGGAGTCTGCCGGGTACATCGCGCCGAGATCATCCGGCTGCGCGGGAACTGGCTCGAGGCGCAGCAGGAAGTCGAGCAGGCCTGTACCGAGCTGACGAACCATGGCATCCCACGGATGGCTGCCGACGGGTTCTACGAGATCGGCGAGATCCGCTTGAAGATGGGGGACCTTCGGGCAGCGTCGGATGCGTTCAGCCAAGCCCATGAGCTGGGGAAGGAACCGCAGCCCGGATTGGCGGTGCTTCGCTCGCAGGAAGGCAAGACGGATGCGGCGTGGTCGGGCATCCACCGGGCGTTGGAGGAGGAGGCGGAGCGTCCTGCGCGGGCCAGGTTGTTGCCACCGGCCGTTTCGATCGCGCTGGCCGCGGGAGAGACGGAGAGCGCTCACGCGGCAGCGGACGAGCTTGAGCAGATCGCCGACGGGTTCGGGAGCACTGCCCTTCAGGCCGCCGCGGCTACGGCCCGGGCGGAGGTCCAGCTGGCAGAAGGTGATGCCGCGAAGGCGGTGAAGTCGGCGCGGCGCGGATGGCAGCTGTGGCAGGAGGTCGAAGCGCCCTACGAAGCGGCCCGAGCGCGCGTCGTTCTGGGGCAGGCGTATCGGGCGGGGGGAGACGACGATGCGGCGCGGCCGGAGTTGCAAGCCGCTCGAGCGACCTTCGAGCGCCTGGGTGCGATCCCCGACGCCCACCGCGCCTCCGAGCTCCTCGGGGTGGCAGAACCCGACAGCCGCGGCGAGCGGGTTACACGGACGTTCGTTTTTACGGACATCGTGAAATCCACGGCGTTGGTGGAGGCCATGGGCGATGACGCGTGGGAGGACCTCTTGCGCTGGCATGACCAAACACTGCGATCGGTGTTCGCTGCCAACCGCGGGGAGGTAGTGAACTCCACGGGGGACGGGTTCTTCGTGGCATTCGAGGAGTCGCGAGCCGCTCTGCAGGCCGCGGTAGCCGTGCAACGTTCCCTGGCGGAGCATCGGCGGAGCCATGGGTTCGCGCCGCAGGTTCGTATCGGGGTGCATGCTGCGGAAGCGACCAGGCGAGGGATGGACTTCGGCGGGAAGGGTGTCCACGAGGCGGCCCGGATCGGATCAGTGGCCGAGGGCGGGGAGATCATGGCCACGGTGGAGACCGTCGATGCCGCGGGCCCGGGTTGGGAGGCTTCCGACGCCCGGGACGTCGCGCTGAAGGGTCTCTCGAAGCCGGCCAGGGTCGTGTCGGTGGCCTGGAGGTAGTACGTCCGCCGGAGACGCGTCGACCGGCTGCTACAATCGATTCCTTCCGGGGCTGTAGCTCAGTTGGTAGAGCGCGTGCTCGGCAGGCACGAGGTCAGGGGTTCGACTCCCCTCAGCTCCACTCCACAGGAGGCACCATCGTAGGCTCGTGACCGTGGACTACCAGATGGCTCAGCACTTCGTGATTCCGTTGGTCGGCTTCCTGTTGGGTGCGTTCCTGGGCAGCGCATGGCTCCTTCCCTTGCCTGTTCTGTACTGGACGGTCTTCTTTCTCGGTCTTGAGGAAGGTCAGTGGGGATATGGCTATCAGGACGGCTGGATGTTCGCTCTGGTCCTGTGGTCGTTCGTCAGTGTCGCCAGCGTCGCCCTGGGCCTTCTGGTTCGCTGGCTCGTCCGCTGGCGACGACGCGCCAGACTAGGCGCCGGCCCAATCTGACCGGGTTCAGACAGCGGATCGAACCGCCGGGAGAACCTCTTTCGCCAGGCGGTTGGCCTGTTCCTCGACCCCCGGCCCGTGTGGCGCGAGATTGAACGCGCTGAACCCGAGCTTCATGAATCCGAGCAGACGCTCGGTGATGGCTTCGGGTGAGCCGGCCACCACCCAATCGGGCGCATCGGATCCGCCGTCGACTCGAACGTCGAGGTTGTACACGGCAGTGATGTCTGAGGGATCGCGGTCCGCTCCCTCAGCCGCTGTCAGGATCCGCTCACGCATCTCCGGGATGCGCTCCGGGGGGGCCAGCTCGTAGGTCGGGATCCAACCGTCGGCGAGGCGTCCGGTCAACGCCAGGGCCCGGTTCCCGTACGTCCCCACCCAGATAGGAATCTCCCGATCCGGCTTCGGCTCCAGCCGGGCCCGTTCCGTCCGGTACAGCCGGCCCTGGAAGGTGAAGTCGCGCTCCGACCACAGGCCGCGGGCGATGTGGATGGCTTCCTCCAGCCCGTCGATCTTGTCCCGAGGGGAGTGAGTCCCGAGACCGAACGCCGCGAATTCCTCGTCCGAGTAGCCTCCGCCCAATCCGAGGATCAACCTGCCGCCGGACAGCCGATCCAGCGTCTCCGCCATCTTCGCCACGACCGCCGGATGACGATAGGGAACGGCGAGCACGCGGCTGGCGACCCTGATCCGCGACGTGTTCGCCGCCATCCATGCCAGCATCGTCCAGGTCTCGTACCTGGCCCAGTCACCGTGCAAGTGATCGTTGACGGACACGAAGTCAAACCCCAGGTCCTCCGCCCGAATGGCACGGGCAGCGGGATCTCCGATCGAAGGATCCACGTTGAGTCCGAACATCACGACGGCACCACTCCCTGTGTCAGTAGCCACACGCCCAGGCCGGCCAGAACCAGCGCCAGGAATCTCCCGACCCACACCACGGTCCGATCGCCCGCCCGGCGGAGACCGAGACCGCCGAGCAGCACCACCGCGGCGTCGCCCAGCCCCGCGCCGAGGATCAAGGCGGCTGCAGCCAGGAGCGCGTTTGCGGAGCCGCCCCCTTGGCTGGCCTCGGCCAGCAGGGGAGAGGCCACCGCACCGAGGAACAACCACGCCCCCGGGTTGAACAGGACCGCCAGTGATCCTCGAGCCGAGGGCGGAAGAGAACGGCGCTCGGCATCCGCCGGGTTCACCTGGTAGCCGGATCGGAGAGCGTCGACCGCCAGCCAGATGAGGAGCGCCCCGCCGAGGACCTTCAGGATGCGAAGGACGATGCCCTCGGGGGGCGCGAGCGAGACCCCCAGGGCCAGGCCGACCAGCAAGAGACCGAACGTCGCGCTTGCCCCTGCCAGGGCTCGAAACCCACGGCCGATGCCGCCCCGAACCGACTCCGCCAGAAGGACGGCCTGGACCGGGCCGGGCGCTCCGGCCAGCGCGATCCCGAGGCTCAGCCCCGCGACCACAGGTGCTTCTACGACTGCCGCCATCACACTCCCGACATTTAGTTGACCGTGCAAATAGTATCACCGCGATACTTGTACGTGCAAGTAACACCTGCTACGCTGGATCCCGTGGTCGCCGAGCGTCTCACCCAGACCGAGCTTCGTGCCTGGCAGGCACTCCTTCACGCACACCACGACGTCACAGCGACCCTGGACCGGGAGCTACGCGAGGAGCATGACCTCTCGTTCTCCGAGTACGACGTCCTCCTCAGGCTGGCACGGGCGCCGGACCGGGCCCTGCGGATGACGGACCTGGCCACTCGGGTTCTGTTGTCACCGAGCGGGCTGACCCGTCTCGTCGATCGCCTAGTCGGTAAGCGCTTGATCAAGCGTCGTGAGGCCCCGAACGACGGTCGCGTGGCAATGGCCGCGCTCACCGAGCGGGGCTATGAAGAGCTGCGGAAGGCGGCCCGGACCCATCTTCGGGGGATCCGCCAGCACTTCACTGCCAAGCTCAGCGAGACCCAGCTGCGGAATGTGGCCTCCGGGCTGGAGGCCATCGCCGGGCCGCACGAGCCCCACTGAGGACTACGACGCTGCTTCGATCTCCAGCGTCATCGGGATGGTTCGCCTCGTCGCGTCGTCTACCGGGCAATGGGCCACGGCCCACTCGACGAGGTCGCGGATGGCGCCCGCGTTTGTCCCTGGAGCTTCCACCCGCACGCGTCTCCGCACGTTGAGGGGTCCCGCCGGGACGGACTCCTCGATTCCCAGGATCCCGTAGTCGTTCGACTCACTGTCGATCGTCACCTCGACCGAGCGGAGCTCGACGCCGAGCATGGCCGCTCGCATGGCGATCAGCGTGGTGTCGCAGGCAGCCAGTGCTGCCCGGAACAGCCAGCCGGACGAAGGCGCCGTATCCTGGCCACCAACGCTCTTGGGCATGTCCGTCGCGACGGTCTGACCATCGGGAGCCCTGACGGTGACCCTCAGCCCATTATCGAGGCTGGCCACCGCTGCGGAGTCGGTGTACTGCGCCTCGTCCGGGTGAGCGGTGAGATATTCGGTCGCGCTGCGGATGGCTTCACCGATGGAGTTCATAGCTAGCCGATGTAGCCCTCGACCGTCTTGGGGTCTCGCACCTCGGCCTGGTCGGGATCCTGACCGGCGTTGCGGCGGGCCCGGCGCTGATGCAACAGGTCCCAGCACTGGTCCAGCGTGACCTCCAGCTGCTTCAGCCGGCCTTGCTCCGTCTCGGATACCTCCCCGCGGGATTCCCGCTCCCACAGAGCGTGCTCCTCGCGGGCCAGCTCGTTGATGCGGTCCACGATCCTCTGATCTTCCATGTGCGGCCTCCCTTCATACGCTCGAACCGAGGATCAGCGTAGATGCTTCCCGGTCCGGGAGGGAATCGGTCACGCCGAGGATCGGAGGATCCTCAAGCGACCCTGACGGTTCCCTCCATCGAAGGATGGATGGAGCAGATGTACTCCACGGTGAGGGGCTGATCGAACGTGGCCGAGAACTTCTACCCGCCGGCGAGCGGACCGGAATCGAAGCTTCCATCGCTGGCCGTGACGGTGTGGGTACGTGGGGCCGCGCGGCCGCCGTGGGCCTGCCAGCGGACGATGCCATCTGGACGATGGAGGTCGCTCCCGACGATCCCAAGCTGATCGTGGCGTCAACGTTCCGCGGCGGCGTGTGGCGATCTGTGGACGGCGGAGCCAGTTTCCAGCGAACCAACAACACCTGGGCGCTTGACCTCCAGATCCTGCCCGGAGGAACCGTCTACGTCGGCGGGAGAGGTGTGTTCGTCAGCCACGACCGGGGAGCAACATTCACCGGGTACCAACACTCGCTGGGCTATTTCCCCACGTCCGACGTGTACGGATTGGCGGCAGATCCCCGAGACCCGCGCCACGTGGCCATCGGCCTGTTCTCGTTCGGCTTCCAGGCCGCGCAGCTGGGCACGCTGTTCCACGATCCGCCGGTCTGAGCGCCTTTCGCCACAAGTCATTCTCGGTCGTTTCTCGAAACAATCCGCTTTGTCTGATTTCCGCCGGGCCAGACCGGGTAGGTTGTGGGTGCCGGTCCGGACCGCCCGAGGCTATCGATGCCCCACCGCGCCGGCTCCAGAGAGGAGGGTCTATGCAGACCTTCATCGTTCGTTCCACCAACCGTCCCGGAGAGCTTGCGAACCTGACCGGTGCGCTTGCTTCCAAGGACGTGAACATCCTGATCACGGCGCTTGGCGTCAACGGTCAGGGAGTGGCATCGTTCATCTGCAACGACGAGGGTTCCGCGCAGACGGCGCTGCAGGACGCGGGATTCGACGTCCAGACCGTGCCCACGGTGTTCGTACGGCTGCTCGACCAGCCGGGTCAGACGTTCGAGGTCAGCCGGAAGCTCGGCGACCAGGGGATCAACATCCACTCGTTCTTCCCCGTGAACGTCACGGATGACACGTGCGTCGTGGCCATCGGTGTGGACAACATCGAGGCTGCCACGAAGGCGCTCGGCGACCAGGTGGTGGAGTACACCTACAGCTAGGCGCTCAAGGGCACCTCGGAGGGG
>DASZKM010000156.1:0-2256 GCA_035947055.1 Actinomycetota bacterium | reverse complement strand
ACTGGGCCTTGTCGAACTCGGGCCCGTGCAGGACCGATTCGTCGATCTCTTGTCCGGGAGCCTGCCCACCGCCGAAGAGGGAGAACTGTCCCGCCGCCTCGGCGCGCCGCTCCGCGACGATCGGCCCGGCGACCTTCTCGTATCCCTCGAGCAGGCCACGTCGCGTGTAGCCGAGCGAGTCGAACGCGCCGGCCAGGATCAGGCTCTCCAGGACCTTCTTGTGAAGCACACCCGCGTCGACCTTCCGACAGAAGTCCGAGAACGTGGTGAACGCACCTTTGGCTCGACGCGCCTCGATGATCTGCGCAACCGCCCCGGCGCCCACGTTCCGCACCGCCGACAGGCCATACCGCACCTCCTCCCCCCGCGGGGTGAAGTCGATGTCGGACGCGTTCACGTCCGGAGGAAGGACAGTTATCTCCATGAGACGGCAAGCGTTCAGGTAGAACGGCTTCTTGTCCTTGTCGTCCTTGACGCTCGTGAGGAGCGCGGACATGTACTCGACGGGGTGGTGGGCCTTCAGGTACGCGGTCTGGTACGAGATCATCGCGTAGCCACAAGCGTGGGCGACGTTGAACCCGTAGTCGGCGAACGGCGTGATGAGGTCGAAGATCTCCCGGGCCAGCCGCTCCGGGTAGCCCTTCTCCACCGCCCCGCGGATGAACGTCTCCTGGTGAGGGGCCAGCTCCTCCCGCTTCTTCTTGCCCATCGCCTTGCGGAGGAGGTCGGCTTGGCCCATCGAGTAACCCGCCATGACCTCGGCGATCTGCATGACCTGCTCCTGGTACACGATCACGCCATACGTGCTTCGCAGCACCGGCTCCAGGTCGGGGTGCGGATAGGTGATCGGCCGACGACCGTGCTTCCGCTCGACGTACTCGGTGTGCTGGCCCATACCCAGGAGGCCGGGGCGGATCAATGCCATGAGCGCCATCAGGTCCTCGAACCGCGAAGGCTGCAGGTCCCGGGCCAGGGACCGCATGCCCGCCCCCTCTACCTGGAAGATGCCGGTGGTGTCGCCCCGCCCGTACAACTCGTAGGTGGCGGCGTCGTCCAGCGGGAGGTGGTCCACGTCCACGTCGATGCCCGTCTCCCGGAGCATCCGCACCGTGTCCTCGATGACCGACAGGTTTCGGAGCCCCAGGAAGTCCATCTTCAGGAGGCCCAGATCCTCGACACCGTGCATGTCGAACTGGGTGACGATGCGCCGGGTATCGTCACGCGAGTCCTTGGCCAGCTTGAGCGGCAGGTAGTTGACCAGAGGCTTGTCGCCGATGACGACCCCGGCGGCGTGGACAGAGTCCTCTCGACGCAGCCCCTCCAGCTCCCGGGCCGTGTCGATGATCTCCTTGGCCTCGGGCTCCTTCTCGTAGGCCTCGGACAGCTCGCGCGACAGCTCCAGGGCCTTGTCGATGGGATGGTCCCTGCCCAGCAGTGAAGGCGGGTACATCTTGCACAGGCGGTCGCCCACCGAGGCCGGGAAGCCCAGGACCCGGGCGGCATCCCGGATGCCCTGCTTCCCCTTGATGGTCTGGAACGTGATGATCTGAGCCACCTGGTCGTGGCCGTACCGGTCCCCCACGTAGCGGATGACCTCGTCGCGACGGCGCTCGTCGAAGTCCATATCGATGTCCGGCATCAGCTTCCGTTCGGGGTTCAGGAAGCGCTCGAAGATCAGCCCGTACCGGAGCGGATCCAGGTCCGTGATCCCCAGCGCGTAGGAGACCAGCGACCCGGCCGCCGATCCCCTGCCCGGCCCGACCCGGATGCCGTGTTCCCGGGCGAACCGGATCAGGTCCCACACGATGACGAAGTACCCCGCGAAGCCCATCGAGCAGATCACGTGGAGCTCGTGCTCCAGGCGCTGGCGGATCTCCGGCGAGGAGGCTCCATAGCGGCGGACGATCCCCTCTTCGGCCAGCGTGCGCAGATAACCTTCGAGGTCCTTGCCGTCCGGCGGGTCGAACCCAGGGACGTGCAGCGGCTCGTCGTGCTGGACGAGCGGGCGCTCCAGCGCCGGGATCGGCTCGCAGGAATCCGCGATCTCCAGCGTCGCGTCGCACGCCTCGGGAACCTCGCGGAACAGCTCACGCATCTCTTCCGCGGGCTTCACGTAGAACTCTTGGGTGTCGAACTTGAGGCGATCCGTGTCGGCCAGCACCTTGCCGGGCTGCTGGATGCAGAGGAGCACGTCGTGGGCACGGGCGTGCCCCTTGTCGGTGTAGTGCGTGTCGTTGGTGGCCACCAGCGGCACGC
>DASZKM010000155.1:0-20428 GCA_035947055.1 Actinomycetota bacterium | reverse complement strand
AGCCGCACCACCACGGACTGCGGTGAGACGTGGCCCTCGCCGATGGCCACCAGCATCGCGTCCAAGGACGGGTACTTCAGCTCGGCGGCCACCCGCCCCAGCGTCTCCTCGGTGGTCAGGCGTTTGAGCGGAAGGCCCTCGCGGCGGAGCTCACGCTGGAGAATGTCGCGACCGGTGACCGTTGCGTCCTCGCGGCGCTCCCGGGCGAACCACTGCCGGATCTTGTTCCGGGCCCGGGGCGTGGCCACCATCTGCAGCCAGTCACGGCTGGGGCCCGCGTCCTGGGCCTTGGAGGTCAGCACGGCCACGGTGTCGCCGGTCTGCAGCCGGTAGTCCAGCGGAACGAGCTTGCCGTTGACCTTCCCGCCGATGCACCGGTGCCCGACCTCGGTGTGGATGGCGTAGGCGAAATCGATGGGGGTCGCCCCGGCCGGAAGGCTGACCACGTCGCCCTTGGGAGTGAACACGAAGACCTGGTCGTGGTACAGGTCGATCTTCAGGCTCTCCATGAACTCCCGGGGGTCCGACGTCTCCCGCTGCCACTCGAGCATCTGGGCCAGCCACGCCAGATCGGACGAGTCGTCCTTCTTCTTCGAACCGCCTTCCTTGTAGCGCCAGTGGGCGGCGATGCCGAACTCGGCGGTGCGGTGCATCTGGTGGGTCCGGATCTGGACCTCCAGCGGCCGGCCGTCGGGACCCACCACCGAGGTGTGCAGCGACTGGTACATGTTGAACTTGGGCATGGCCAGGTAGTCCTTGAACCGACCGGGGATGGGCTTCCACAGGGAGTGGATGGCGCCCAGGGCCGCGTAGCAGTCCTTGACGGTGTCGACCAGGACGCGGATCCCGACCAGGTCATAGATCTCGTTGAATTCCTTGCCTCGCAGCACCATCTTCTCGTACACGCTGTACAGGTGCTTCCGGCGGCCCCGGACGTCGGCCTTGACCCGGACCTTCCGCAGCTGGGCGCTGACCTGCTCGACGACCTTGTCCAGATAGGCGGCCCGGTCCTGCTCGGCCTTGCCCACCAGGTTGCCGATCTCCTCGAACCGCTTGGGGTGCAGCGTCTTGAACGACAGGTCCTCGAGCTCCCACTTGATCTGGAAGATCCCGAGCCGGTGAGCGAGCGGCGCATAGATCTCCAGGGTCTCGGTGGCTTTCTCTTCCTGCTTCACCCGGGACAGGCTGTCCAGCGTTCGCATGTTGTGGAGGCGGTCGGCCAGCTTGATGATCAGGACACGGATGTCCCGGGCCATGGCCACGATCATCTTCCGGACGTTCTCGGCCTGTTCCTGCTCCCTCGACCGGTACGTGATGCGATCCAGCTTGGTCAGCCCGTCCACGATGGCCGCCACCTCATCGCCGAACGTGTTCTTGATGTCCTCGACGGACAGGTCGGTGTCCTCGACCACGTCGTGGAGAAGGGCGGATACCAGCGTGGTGGTGTCCATCCCCAGGTCGGCCAGGATGTGGGCCACCCCCAGCGGGTGGGCGATGAACGGCTCGCCGGAGGCCCTGCGCTGCTCCCGGTGGGATTCCTCGGCGAAGTCGAACGCCCGCTGGACGACGCGAACGTCGGCCTTGGGGTTGTAGGAGCGAACCTTCTTCAGCAGCGCGTCGAGGCTCTGCGGTGTGTCCGCGGGCCCGGAGACGAAGGGCAGGCGCGCCAGGAGGCCTCCCCGTCCGGTTCTGGCCTCCTCCACGATGGATCCCTCCTTGGACCCATTCTACGGGTGGCGGCCGATGAGGCCCGTCAGTACGACAGCAGCGCGAAGAAGTCGTAGCCCTGCAGCTTGTCGCGGCCGTTCAGGAACCCCAGCTCGAGGAGGCAGGCGATGCCGACGACCTTCGCTCCGAGCCGCTCGACGAGCCGGGCCGTGGCCTGGGCCGTTCCACCGGTGGCCAGTACGTCGTCGACGATCAGGACCCGCTCCCCCGGACGGAACGCGTCCTTGTGGATCTCCAGGGTCTCGGTGCCGTACTCCAGCTCGTACTGCTCGGACTCCGATTGCCAGGGGAGCTTGCCCGCCTTGCGCACCGGGACGAACCCCGCGCCGAAGTGATAGGCCACCGGCGAGGCCAGGATGAACCCGCGGGCCTCGATGCCCACCACCTTGTCCACCGTTCCCCGTCCGAAATGCACGGTGATGAGGTCGATGACCGTCGAGAACGCGACCTCGTCGGATAGGAGCGGGGTGATGTCCTTGAACATCACGCCCTTCTGCGGGAAGTCGGGGACGTCGCGGATCAGCGCGCGCAGCTGCTCGAGGTCTTGCGTCATGGTCCTCCGGGGTCGGCCCATTGTGTCATCGGTCCGGGCGTCCCGCAGCCTCAGACGTCGACCCGGCTGCTCCCGGCTCCGAGCACCGTGGGGCTGCCGGCCGCCCTGGCCAGGAGCGGGCCGGCCACGGCGAGGACCAGGACATAGGCCGCGGCGAGAGGGCCGAGCATCGGGTCGGCTCCGGCGCCGACCCCCAGCGCCGCGATGGCGATGGAGAACTCCCCTCGGGCCGTGAGCAGCGCGCCGGCCCGGAACTGCCCGCGACGGCCGATGCCGACCCGCCTGGTGCTCAGCCATCCGGTGAGCAGCTTTGTCGCCAGCCCCACGACCGCAAGACCCACCGCCGCAAGGAGGACCGGTGGGATCGTCGACGGATCGATCTGTAGCCCGAAGAACACGAAGAACACCGCCCCGAACAGGTCGCGGAGGGGTGTCAGGAGGAACCGGGCCCGGTCGGCGGCGTGTCCGGACAGAGCGATCCCCAGCAGGAACGCACCTACCGCTGCGGAGACCTGAAGCCGCTCCGCCGCCCCGGCCACCACCAGGGCAAGGCCGAAGATGGTCAGCAACAGGGCCTCGTCGGACCGGCTGAACACCAGCCGGCTCATCTGGGCGCCGTACCGGAACGCGAACAGGAGCACCGCGCCCACCGCTGCCACGGCCACGACCACCGAGACGATGCCCTCGCCCGCGCCGCCACCTCGAAGCAGCACGGCCATGACCGGCAGGTACACGGCCATGGTCAGGTCTTCCATGACGAGGATGCTGAGGACGACCGGGGCCTCCCGGTTGCCGACCCATCCCAGGTCTTCGATCAGCTTGGCCACGACACCGGACGAGGTCATGTACGTGATCCCGCCCAGAAGAACGGCTTCGACCGGGGACCACCCCAGCAGGAACCCCGCAGCCACACCCGGTCCCATGTTCAGGGCCAGGTTGGTGAGGCCCGTCGGCCCGGAGGAACCGAGCGTGTCCTTCAGATCCTCCGCCGAATACTGCAAGCCAAGCATCACCAGCAGGAGGATCACTCCGATGTCCGCGCCCAGTTCGATGAAGGCCTCGGCGGTGACCAGGGGGACCAGCCCGCCCTTCCCGAAGGCGAACCCGGCGAGCAGGTACAGAGGGATCGGCGAGAACCCCAAGCGTCCGGCAAGCCGGGCCATGATGGCCAGGCCGACCACGACCAACCCCAGCTCCACGAGCAGGACGGCGGTTGAGGGCACGCCTTAGCCCGTGCGGAGAAGGACCGCGAGGTCCTCGATCCCCCGGGGCGTCCCGACGACCAGGAGCGTGTCGCCGGGCTCAAGCCCGAACTCCGGGCCCGGAGCGGGAAACGCCTGTCCCTCGCGGATGACCGCGACCACTGACACGCCGGTGCGGGTCCGAGCTTCGGTTTCACCGAGGGCCCTGCCGCTGTACGGCGTGCCCTCCGCGATCGGGAGCCAGTCGATGGCCAGCCCCTCGATCTCCTGGAGGTGTTCGAGCTGCTCCGCCACCCGCGACGCTCCCAGCAGCTCGGCCAGCGTTCGGCTGTCCTCGGGATCGAGGGCGATCACATCGCGACAGGTGTCGGGGTCGTCGGCGTCGTAGACCAGCAGCTCGCGGCGACCGGTCCGGTGGTGGACCACTCCCAACCTGCTCCCCCGGCTGGTCAGGAACTCGTACCTGATGCCCAGACCCGGCAGCTTCGTTTCTCGAACATCGCTCATGGTTCTATTCTCCTGCGAGACGATCCCCGACTTCAGGCGGGATGTCCACGCGCCACTGGGAGGACTCGAGCTCGTCGCGATCGAGCGATATCTCTCCGACCGTCTCGCCGAAGTGACGGAACCGGAAGCGCCATCGCTCCCCCTGGTCGATGACCTCCCGGACCGTGGCGCTCGAGCCCGGCTCGACGACCGAGAGCGGCAGCCATCCCGGCTGCTCTTCACCGGATACCTCGACCGTCAGGTCGTACCCGGTGGGGTTGACGATCTCGATCCGGTCAACGGTTGGGGGTGCTCCCGAGCAAGCGGACAGCACGAGCAGGAGCACGATCATGAGACGTCTGGCCACGCTGAGCATCGGGACCTCCCGACTGGCTCCGCCGCAGAGGCTGCGGTCCTGGATGAGACGATCGTCAGGCGCTCTGCGTGGGAGGTCCGCGCGGGACCCAGGTGCGGACGGCGAGGACCGTCGGCACACGTCCGGAGCCCGGGTCGCGGAGCGTGGCGAACATCGAGACGGCCACGCCTGCCGCGACGAGGCCGGCCAGGACCAACGCGCCGTCGCTCTGCTCAACGGGGCTTCGTGGGAACCGCGGGGCGTCGACCACCAGGGCCTCGGTGACCGTGGGAGCCAGGATCCGGGCCCCGATCGTTTCGCTGGCCGCCGTCCCTCCCGGATCCTCGCCCCCGGCCGGTGCGAAGAGGATGGCTACCGAGCCCAGGGCGACAACGGCGACCCGCATCCAGCTACCGGCGTCGCCTCTTGGCCCGAGACTTCTTCTTGCCGCGTCGGCGAGGAGCCGTGTTGGCTGTGCCGGCGGGCTTCGTGGCGGCGGGAACGAGCTCCCGCTCCTGCGGTGCCGGTGCGTCGACAGCCCGGACACTCGGTCGGGCCTCTCGCCGGGCTACGACCTGGCGGATCTCCGCCAGGCGCGGCTCGCGCTCCTTCAGGAGGGCGACGAGCGGAGCGGCCACGAATACCGATGAGTACGCGCCCAGCAGCAATCCGATGAACAGGGCGAACGCGAAGCTCTCCAGCGTCTCTCCGCCGAATAGCAGCAGCGCGACCACGGGGAACATCGTGGTCAGCGTGGTGTTGAACGAACGCATGAGGACCTGGTTCAACGACATGTTGACGGCGCCGCCGTAGGTCTCCCGAGCGACGAGTCCCTGGTTGATGGTGTTCTCCTTGATGCGGTCGAAGATCACCACGGTGTCGTACAGGGAGTACCCGAGGATGGTGAGGATGGCGATCACGGTCTCGGGAGTGACCTCCCGGCCGACCAGGGCATACACGCCTGCGGTGATGATGAGGTCGTGGAACATCGACGCGATGCCGCCGATGGCCATCTTCCACTCGAACCGGAACGTGATGTAGATCGTCACCGCCACCAGGAAGATGACCAGCCCCTGGAGGGCCTTCACCGAGATCTGCCGGCCCCACTTCGGGCCGATGTCCTCCACGCTGATCTCGGAGGAGTCGATCCCCGAGGTGGCCCCCAGGGCGTCGAGCAGCTCGCTGCGCTCCTCGCCGAGCGACTCGGTCCTGACCCGAACGCTGTCCTCGCCGGTGAGCTGGACGATCCCTTCGCCGTGGCCCTCGCGCTGGAGCGTGCCCTGGATCTGCTGGACGGACGCCCCGCTCTCGTTGCGGTACGTGAGGAGGGCCCCTCCCTCGAAGTCGATCCCCAGATTGAGGCCCGGGCCCAGCAGCCCGAACAGCGAGATCGCCACGAGCGACCCTGAGAGGAGAAACCACATCCGGCGGCGGCCGATGATGTCGATCTGGAGCTCGTGCTCTCCCCGGAAGACCGCGATGGCCCGCCGAAGGTTCATTCCGAACCTCCTCGGACCGGCTCGGGCTGCGCCTTCCCCATGACCACCGCCGAGCGGAGGCCCATCCCGGGAAGCTCGGACAGGAACCGGCTCCGGGCGATGAGGAACACCGTGGGGCGCTTGAAGAAATACACGACGAACATGTCGAGCAGCGTCGACAAACCGAGCGTCAGCGCGAACCCCCGCACCGAGCCGATGGCCAGGATGTACAGCACCACGGCGGCGAGGATCGTGACGATGTCCGCGGCGATGATCGTGCGCCACGCGCTGTCGAACGCCGGACCCACCGCGGTGCGGAGCGTCTTCCCCCTACGAACCTCGTCCTTCACCCGCTCGTAGAACACGATGTAGGAGTCGGCGGTGACCCCCAGCGAGATCACGATGCCCGCGATGCCGGCCAGCGTCAGGCTGTACCCCGCGGCCTCGCCGAGGGCGGCCACCAGGCCCAGGGCCAGCGCGGCCCAGATGGCCATCCCCAGCCAGGTGACCACACCGAGCAAGCGGTAGTAGAACGCCAGGTAGATGGCGAGGGCGATCAGCCCGGCGATCCCGGCCAGCAGGCCCTGGTTCAGAGACTCCCGCCCCAGGATGGCGCTGACCGTCTCCACCTGCGACTGCTCCAGCTCAACGGGAAGCGCACCGCTCTGCAGGACAACCGCCAGGTCCCGGGCCTCGGCCTCGGTGAAGTTCCCCGTGATCTGTCCTTGGCCTCCCGGGATCTCGTCTTGCACGGTCGGCGCGGACTCGACCCGGCGGTCCAGGACGATCGCCATCTGCTTCCCGGTCAATTGTCTGGTCACGTCGGCGAACTGGTCGGCGCCGGCGCTGGTGAGCTCGAAGTCGATCCGCCACCCTGCGGTCGCGCCACCCTGAGCCGCCTGGTCGGGCGTGGTCAGAGCGGCCCGAGCATCGCTCAACGCGTCGCCGGTCATCAGGATCTCACCGAGGCGATAGAGCACGGGATCCTGTCCCCGCGGTGTATTCGCATCGGGGAACACGACCTCTCCCTGCTGAGACTCGCCCTGTGGCTCGGCCGGGGTGACCTCGGCTTCCCGGTACGCCGGGGTCCCCGGGCTGATCGTCTCCAGGACCTCACGGAACTCCAGACGGGCCGTCCGGCCGATCAGCTCCAGCAAACGCTCCTGGCTCCGCCCCCCGATCTGCGCGATCTGAACCTGGATGTTCTCGTCGCCCTGGATGGCGATGTCCGGCTCGGCCACGCCCACCTGATCGACACGGTTGCGGATCGTCTCCAGGGCCCGCTCCATGACATCGGGCGGTGTTCCGGTCGGAGCGGTCAGCACGACAGAGACCCCGCCCACCAGGTCCAACCCCAGCAAAGGCTTCAGGGCGCCGGTGGCCAGCGCGCCGGCCGATGCGCCGGCCAGTGCGATCATGAAGATCGCCGAGAAGATCCATCGCCCGGTCTTCACAGCAGCTTGGCTCCGTTGATGTCCAGGTGGAACGAGCAGTCCAGGTGTTCTGCCGCTCGGCGGCACATCACCATGCGTCCCAGGAAGATCTCGAAATACTCGAAGACGTGGCTGACCGACGTGTCGATGGTGAGCTCCAGCGTCACCGTCCGCGCGGCCGAGTCTACTCGCAGGAACGACTGCTCGGCCGCGTAGTTCACCCGGTCGTGGATGTCGAAGTCGATCTGGGCTGTCTTGCGGACGCGCGACCGATGGACGTCGGATTTGTCGGCCAGGATCACGGCGGCGGCCACCGCGCCGGCGCCCATCCCGTCCTCTTCCTCGTGGTTGCCCACCGCGCCCATCAGCACCGCCAGGTCGGTGGGATCGACCCGGTCGGAGAAGATGTGGTTGACGAGCACGGCCCCGGTCTGTCCGTGGCCCGGGCGGGACACCGCATTACCGATGTCGTGGAGGTACCCGCCGATAGCCGCCAGGTTCGAGGTGCGCTCGTCGACGTCCAGCCGGGTCAGCAGGTTGTAGGCGATCTTGGCGGTCAGGTTGGCGTGGCGGAACCCGTGCTCGGTGAACCCCAACCCGTCCATGACCCGATCGGCCTGGGCGATGTACGCGGAGACGACGGGGTCCTGCTGGACGTCCTCAAGCGTGAGGGTCGCCCGCGCTGGGGCGGCCTCTTCCTTCACGAGCCTTCGCCTGCCTCCTCGCCGGTGGGTTCCTCGACGTACTTCCTGGCCACGGCTTGCTTCACGAACCGGAGCCTTGTTCCACCGGCCTCCAGGGTCACGGTCTCGTCGTCCATGTCCTGGATCCGGCCGTACATGCCCCCGATCGTGACCACCTCGTCCCCAACCCGGAGGCTGCTGACCAGGTCGCGCTGCTGACGAACCCGCCGCTGCTGGGGGCGGATCAACAGGAAGTAGAAGATCCCCACCATCAGGACCAGCGAGATCAGGAAGGGGATGTTGCTCCCGGTCTGCTGCTGGGCCACCAAGGCGATCGCGGCTCCGTTCATTCGAGTCCCTCCATGAAAAACGGCGGCGCGCCTGCGCCGGCCGGCCGCCCATCTTAGCGCGCCGCCCGGCGGCCGGGCCCGCCCGTGCCTATCCTGGGACCGTGGACCTGACCGGTGTCGGCCGCCTCCTGCTGATGCTGGCGCTGGTGATCGCCGTCGTCGGGGTGGTCTTCATCCTGGTCGGGCGGGGCCTGATCCCGCGGTTGCCCGGCGACATCTCGATCGAGCGAGACAACTTCCGGTTCTACTTCCCGTTGGGGACGTCGATCCTGGTCTCGGTGGTGCTCACCCTGGTGCTGAACCTGTTCCTTCGCCGGTAGGGCTCAGACCAGGCGCCCCTCGGGGGCCATGCCCAGGTGGCGGTACGCGGCTTCGGTGGCCATCCGGCCCCGGGGCGTGCGCTGGAGGAACCCGATCTGCAGGAGGTACGGCTCGTACACCTCTTCCAGCGTCCCGGTCTCTTCCCCCACCGCGGCCGCCAGCGTCGACAGGCCAACCGGGCCCCCGTCGAACCGCTCCACCAGCGCGGTCAGCAGCTGGAGGTCGACGCGGTCGAGACCCTGCTCGTCGACCTCGAACAGGGCCAGGGCGTCGGCGGCGGTCTCGATGGTCACGGTCCCGTCACCTCGGACCTGGGCGTAGTCGCGGACCCGGCGCAGCAGCCGGTTGGCGATGCGCGGCGTCCCCCTCGATCGCCGGGCGATCTCCTCGGAGCCTTCGGGGCTGACGTCCACCTCCAGGATCCCCGCCGAGCGCCGGACCACCAGGGCCAGCTCGTCCTCTGCGTAGTACTCGAGGCGGGGCGTGAACCCGAACCGCTCACGGAGCGGCAGCGTGATGAGGCCCATCCGGGTGGTCGCTCCCACCAGCGTGAACCGGGGAAGGTCGAGGCGGATCGTCCGGGCCGAGGGGCCCTTCCCGATCACCACGTCCAGCTTGAAGTCCTCCAGCGCGGGATACAGGACCTCCTCCACCGCGCGGGGCATGCGGTGGATCTCGTCGACGAACAGGACCGAGTTCTCCTCCAGGTTGGTGAGGATCGCCGCCAGGTCGGCGGTGCGCTCGAGGGCCGGGCCCGACGTCTGGCGGAGCTGGACGCCCATCTCGTTGGACAGGATTCCGGCCAGCGTGGTCTTCCCCAGGCCCGGCGGCCCGGAGAACAGCACGTGGTCCAGGCACTCCTTCCGTTCCCGGGCGCCCTCGATGAGCAGAGCCAGCTGCTCCTTGACCCGCTCCTGGCCGACGAACTCAGCCAAGTTCCTCGGACGCAGCGCCGCGTCGAAGTCGATGTCGAGGTCGAGCTCCCGGGCGGCGACCACGCGCTCGCCGGTGCTCATCGGGACGCCACTCGCTGCAACGCGCCTCGGAGGAGCTCCTCGACGGGACCTTGCTGCTCCGAGATCCCCGACAGGGCGTCGCGAACCTCGGGCGGCGACAGGCCCATGGCCAGCAGCGCCTCGCGGACCTCGGCCAGCGGCCCGGCCTCGGGGAGCTCCACGACGCCGCCCAGCTTCTCCTTCAGGTCGAGGACGATGCGGGCGGCGACCTTCTTTCCCACGCCGGGGACAACCGTGATTGCATCCGCGTCGCCCTCGAGCACGGCATGTCGCAACGACTCCGGCGTCAGCGCGGAAAGGATGGCCAGCGCCATCTTCGGCCCCACGCTGTTGACCCCGAGAAGAAGGAGGAACAGCTCGCGTTCCGCCGGTGTGGCGAACCCGAACAGCGTCATGGCGTCGTCACGGACGTGGAGGTGGGTCAGGAGGCGGGCCGGGCGACCGGGATGGGGCAACGTCCCCAGTGTGGTGGCGGAGACCAGGATCTCGTACCCGACGCCACCCGCAAGCAGCACCGCCCGGCCGGCGCCGCGCTCGGCGACGGTTCCTTCGACGAGGGAGATCACCTCTTCAGCCCCGCCAACGCCTCGTTCTGCTGCAGGTGGCACACGGCGACGGCCACGGCATCGACGGCATCGGGCTCACGGGGAAGCTTGGCGATGCCGTGGATCCGCTCCAGGGCCCGGCGGATGTCGCCCTTCGGCGCGACGCCGTTGCCGGCCACGGCCAGCTTCACCTCCAGCGGGGCGTACTCGTGCACGGGGATGGCCGCGTCGGCCGCCGTCAGCAGGACCACGCCGCTGGCCCGGGCCACGCTCATGGCGCTCCGCACGTTCCGTCCCCACATGAGCCGCTCCACGGCCATCGCCTGGGGCGAGGTCCGGTGAAGCAGGGCCGCCAGGGAGTCTCGGAGGGTCCGAAGACGCTCGGTCTCCGGAGCCGTCGAGGGGGTTCGGACCGTGAGGGCCTCCAGGACCTCCGGGCCGCGATCCCCGCCGCGCACGGCCGCGAGGCCTGTGGCGGCGGTGCCGGGGTCGACGCCGACGACCACCCGCTCGAACACCCGTTCAGTCTAGGGTGGCCACCCCGACCCCTCAAGGATGACACGCGTGTAATTTAACCCTCCGCGACGATGAGGGCTAGTCCGATCGGGGCGGCCCGACCGCTGTAGCTCTTCCGGCTATCCCGCTTCGGCCAGCAGCTCGTCCGGGATGTCGAAGTTGGCGTGGACGGCCTGCACGTCATCCAGGTCGTCGAGGGCCTCCACCACGCCGAGGACCTGCCGGGCCTGTCCGCCATCGACCGGCACCGTGGTCTTGGGGATCATCGACAGCTCCGCCGAGGCGATCGGGCTCCCCGCGGCCTCCAGGGCGGAACGGACCTGCTGAAGGGCTTCCGGAGGAGTGGTAACCCGCCACTGGTCGCCTTCCTCGGCCAGGTCCTCGGCACCGGCCTCCAGAACGGTCTCCATGAGCTTGTCCTCATCGGGAGCACCGGCGCGCTCGATCATCACCACACCCTTGCGATCGAACTGCCACGCCACGCTTCCCTGCGCTCCCAGGTTGCCCCCCAGCTTGGAGAAGGTGTGCCGGATCTCCTGGCCCGTTCGGTTCCGGTTGTCGGTCAGGGCTTCGACGAGCACGGCCACGCCGCCGGGCGCATACCCCTCGTACACGACGCTCTCGTAGCGGGCACCCTCGCCCTCGCCGGTCCCCCGCTTGATGGCCCGCTCGATGTTGTCTACCGGAACGGAGGCGTCGCGGGCCTTCTGGACGGCTGAGGCCAAGGTCATGTTGGCCTCGATGTTGCCACCCCCCTCCCGGGCGGCGACCTCGATGGCCTTGATGAGCTTGGCGAACATCTTGCCCCGGCGCTGGTCGGTGATGGCCTTCTTGTGCTTGATCGAGGACCACTTGGAATGACCCGACACGGCTAGCCCACCTTCTCCAGGAAGCGGCGGTGCAGCCGTTGCTCGCCGGCCAGCTCGGGATGGAAGGTCGCGGCTACCAACGTTCGCTGCTCCACGGCGACCGGCCGGCCGTCGAGCTCGGCCAGGACCTCCACGCGGTCACCCACGCGTTCGATCTCGGGGGCCCGGATGAAGACCCCGTGGAGCGGCTCGCCGTCAATGACGGACGGCTGCACGTCGGCCTCGAAGGAGTCCACCTGCCGGCCGTACGCGTTGCGGGCCACCCGGATGTCCAGCAGGGAGAGCAGCGGCTGGCCGCCCGTGACCTCCCTGGCCATGACGATCATCCCCGCGCACGTGCCCAGGAGAGGCATGCCTTGTTCGGCCCGCTCCCGGATCGGTTCGACCAGCCCGCGGGCCCGGGCCAGCCGCCCGATCGTCGTGCTCTCCCCGCCAGGGATGGCCAGGCAATCGACGCCGGCGAGGTCCTCCGGCGTCTTGACCAGCACTGCCGTCGCTCCCAGGTCGGTCAAGAGCGCGGCATGCTCGCGGAAGTCGCCCTGCAGAGCGAGGACACCTGCCTTCATCTCGACTCATGATAGCGACGGTCCCGGGCCCGGCCACGCGGGGTACGCTTCCGCCGTGCGCATCTTCTCGGGCATCCAGCCCACCGGCCGCAAGCATCTCGGCAACTACATCGGAGCCATCCGACAGTACGTCGAGGGCCAGGAGCGTGGGGACGCCATCTACTGCATCGTCGACCTCCACGCCGTCACGGTGTCCTACGACCCTGCTCGCCTGCGGGAGAGCGTGTACGACACCACGGCCCTCCTCCTGGCGGCTGGCCTCGATCCCGAGCGGTGCATCTTGTTCCGCCAAGCGGACGTGAAGGAGCACACCGAGCTGTGCTGGCTCTTGGCCAACGCGACCTCGTACGGCGACCTGACCCGGATGCACCAGTTCAAGGAGAAATCGGGCCAGCAGAAGGACTTCATCTCCGCGGGCCTGTTCTTCTACCCCGTCCTCCAGGCCGCCGACGTGCTGGCCTACCAGACCAACGAGGTGCCGGTGGGCGAAGACCAGAAGCAGCACATCGAGCTGATGCGGGAGATCGCCGAGCGGTTCAACTCGCGGTTCGGGGAGACGTTCGTTGTCCCCGAGCACCGGATCCCCGAGGTCGGAGCCCGGATCATGGACCTCCAGGATCCCACCCGGAAGATGTCCACCACCGGGAGCACCGAGATGGGCACCGTGTACGTGCTCGATGAGCGGGAGCCGATCCTTCGGAAGTTCAAGAGCGCGGTCACGGATTCGGGGCGGGAGGTCGTCCGCGGACCGGACAAGGCGGGAATCTCCAACCTCATCGAGATCATGTCCGTGGTCCGCGGAACGTCGCCGGACGCGGTGGAGAAGGAGAACGCCCAGGCGACCGGCTATGCCGACTTCAAGCAGGCGGTCGGGGAAGCGGTGGTCCGGTTCCTGGAACCGGTGCGCGAGCGCTACGCCGAGATCCGCCCGGACGAGCGTGGACTGGAGAAGACGCTCGCGTCGGGGGCGGACAAGGCCCGGGCCATCGCGTCAGAGACACTGGCCGTCGTTCGCGAACGGATGGGCGTCGGCCCACCCGCCGGCTAGTACGCAGACGTTACAGGCGAGGCCGGTAGGGTTTCTCGCGGGAGACCCCCCTAGACCTCCAGCCTCCAGAGGGGTCTTCCATCCGCGCGGAAGGCCGCGACGTAGGCGTAGGTTCGGTATTCCTCGTAGTAGCAGTACTGGCGGCCTTCCCACACCTCGCAGTGGTAGGGATCCCCGATGCCCTCCATGGCATTGGCGGTGACGACCACCTCGGAGGATCCGTCGCCGTTGAGGTCCGGATCGATCGGCCAGCCGACGGACCCCTCTCTCGTCCCGGTGTCCACCAACCCTCGCCAGGACTCGGTGCGGAGATCCAGGCCCCGCTTCACGCGGAAGCGGGCTCCCTGCGGTCGGGCCGGGTCGTACACAGGCTCCAGCACGTCATCGCCCGGACGCCGGTCCAGGTTCGCATCCGTGAGGTCGTACCAGAGCCCGGTGCTCTCGTACCCCTCGAGCGTCCAGATCGGCTCTCCGTTAGATCCGGAGAAGGCGGTCGTCTCGGCGCGATCGTCGCAGTTGATGAGGTCCACGTCGTCGCACGAGTACTCAAAGACCTCGACGATTGGATCGACGAGTCCATCCCCGTCCACGTCGCTGAAGATGTTCTCGTAGATCTCCGCATAGAACCCGATGGCCGCGCGCGAGACCTTCCACAGCTCCCCTCCTGTCTCGCCGGCCAGACAGCGGACCGTGGCGGAAGCGGTCTCCAACTCATCGAAGGTGTAGTCCGATTCGAAGATGCAGAAATCCTCACCCTTGCTCCCGTCGACGTTTCCCGGCCGATACGAATAGATGAACGAGGTTTGGGTCGGGTGCACGGTCGTCGTCCACACCGTCCCCATAGACGCCGCATCGAATACACCATAGGTGAAGGAATCTTCGACTCCGGGGGTCCACTCGGCGATGCGGGCGTCCCTCTTGGAATCACCGGTGAAGTCGGGGCCCTGGAAAAGCGTATGCGGCTGACCCACCGGGAAGAGCTCGAAGCTGACCTGGCTTCCGTCGACCAGACTTCGCTTCTCCGCGGTATAGCCGGTCATCAGCGGCGTCACGAAGACGGCGAGATCCGCCCCGCCTACGGCGCCGTCCGTGACGAACGCCTGGGTGTAGCCGGAACCGAGGCCGAGCTGCTCCGGGGTCGACCTGAGCTCGGATCTGATGAGCCCGGTCTCGCCATCGATGGTCCGAACTCGAGGAGACCTAGGGGTGGCCCAACGCGTCATCGCGATCTCGTCCTGGGCGTCCTGGTCCCCCTCGACCAGGCCGTTGACCTCGACGTAGTCCCTGCCCAGCGGCAGCTCCCACTTGAGGCCGTGGGCCCCCACGGCTGCCAGGACCGTCACCTGCTGCTCCCAGTCGTCTACGAGGACGGCCAGCTCCCGGCCGGGACCGGCGAAGAGATCCCCCTCCAGGGCCCCGTACATGTAGGAGTAGGTCGGCACCTGGTACCGCCACAGGGCGCCTTGCTTGTTGACGGCGATGAGGTACTGGTGGTCAGACTCCGAGTACTGCTGGAGAACGACCTCATCGCCACCATCGCCGTCGAGGTCCACGGACATGACCGGATAGAGCCATCCTCCGGCGGTGGATCCATCGCCTGCCGCCGCTTGAGCCGCCGGATCCTGAAACGCGACTCCCCCTGCGTTCTCGATGGAGTCCGTCACCAGCTCCCGTCGCTGACTCGTGGTTGCCCGTCCTGCGAGCACGTCGGCACGATCCACGGGTGACTCACCCTGTCTGGAATCGTTACCGGATGGCGGCTGTGCTGAAGTCTGCGAGGGTGACACAAACGCAAATAGGGCGAACGTGACGATCAACACGCGCCATGCGCGCATCTGGGGGCTCCCTCCCAGGACGGAGACGTTCCGTCGCTAAAGGATTCGCCGCCCGATCTAGACTTCCTCCAGAGACGAACCAACCGTGACGAGGTGGTGAGGTGACTCCGTACTTGGCGGAACCGCCAGCTACCAGCCGCGGGTCTGGAGCAAGTTCTCCTCGCCGATGTCGGAGATCTCAAGCCCCCGCATGGGCCCGCCGAGCCCGCGGGAGACCTTGGCCAGGATCTCCGGATCGTTGAACGACGTCGTCGCTTCCACGATGGCCGCCGCCCGGCTGGCAGGGTCGTCGGACTTGAAGATCCCCGAACCCACGAACACCCCGTCCACACCGAGCTGCATCATCAGCGCCGCGTCGGCCGGCGTGGCCAGGCCGCCGGCGGCGAAGTTGACTACCGGCAGCTTCCCGGTCGCGGCGACCTGACGGACCAGCTCCAGGGGCGCGCCCAGCTCCTTCGACGCCGACAGCAGCTCCTCGTCGCGCATCCCGTGGAGCCGCGCCATCTGGCCGGTGATGGCCCGGACGTGGCGAACGGCCTCCACGACGTTCCCCGTGCCGGCCTCGCCCTTGGTCCGGATCATCGCCGCGCCCTCGGCCAGCCGCCGGAGGGCCTCACCCAGGTCGCGGGCCCCGCACACGAAGGGCACCGTGAAGTCCCACTTGTTGATGTGGTGATGCTCGTCGGCGGGCGTGAGGACTTCGCTCTCATCGACGTAGTCGGCGCCCAGCGACTGGAGGATCTGCGCCTCCACGAAGTGGCCGATGCGGCACTTGGCCATCACCGGGATGGACACGGCGTCCATGATCTCCTGGACCTTGGTCGGGTCCGCCATGCGGGCCACGCCGCCCTCGGCCCGGATGTCCGCCGGCACCCGTTCCAGGGCCATGACCGCGCACGCCCCGGCGTCCTCGGCGATCTTGGCCTGCTCGGCGGTGGTGACGTCCATGATCACCCCGCCCTTGAGCATCTCGGCCAACCCGGCCTTCACTCGAAAGGTGCCGGTTTCCTTGTCCATCTGCCGCCTCCCTGCTCCGCACTCAGGATACGGCGCGGAGCCCGGGAGCGTCGGCTCAGAACACGGGTGCTTGCGGGGCGTCGGTGGGGAACAGCTCCACCCACGTGGTCCCGGGCTTCAGCGGGATCTCGTTCCCCTGCCGGTCGACGAGCCGGGTGACGTCCTCCTCCGAGTCCCGCTCCCACCGGCCCTGGAACAGGCGCCCGTCGCGGAACACCAACGCATCGCCTGCCCCGACCACTTCGAAGGAAGGAACGGGGTTGCCGGCCGAGTCGTTGATCCGGGTCTCGAGCCGCTCGACCAGCATGACCACCACGTTGGCCGCGGTGACCTGCTCGCCGTCCTCCAGATCGTGCGGCGTCTCGTCGTGGAACCGCAGGTACCCACCCTGGTTGGCCCGGTAGCGCCAGAAGACGTTGGCCACCCCGGAGAAGTACAGGTTCAGCTCACGGCCCCGTCGGCCTGCCTGGGGAACCTCATCCTCGAACGTGAACACGGGCTCCGGCGGCGCGCCGGTCTCTTTCCCGGCGTCCCGCAGCGCGTCGGAGCTGGTGAAGATGTCGTGGGGGGCCTCGAAGTTCGGGTCGCGGGGGCAGGTGTCGACCTCGAAGTTGCAGTTGATGGCCTCGATCCCCGCTGCATCCACGTCCTTGATCACCGCGTCGACGCTCCCCGCGTGCACGAAGAGCGGATCGCCGTACTGGGACAGGATCGCCGGGTCGACGGGCCGGGCGCTTCGGATCGGGCCGATCCGCTCGGCGTCGTTGCAGTGATAGAGGACGTTGAACCGGGTGATGCCGCCCTCCGCCTCCTGCTCGTAGATCACGTCGGCCTCGGCCAGGCCGATCTGGGGGCGGGCCTCCGGCGAGTTCTCGATCTTCACCGACAGCACCCGCCGCTCGAGGACGGACTCGTCGGGGGCCTCGACACCCGTCAGCGGACAGGTGGCGGGCTCGTTGTTGACCAGGCCGCCCAGGATGCCGTCCCCGTCGTCGCCGCAGGCGGCGAGGACGAAGACGCACGCCGTGAGCAGCGCGAACATCTTCAGATGACGTGCTGGAGCCACAGAAGTACCTCCTACGGGGAATCGGGGGGAAGCCGGAGCGCATGGTACCGGCGGCACCATGCCGCTTCAACAACTATCACATTTCTTCGAGCGCCCGGATCCGATCGGCGATGGGGGGATGTGTGGAGAACAACCGCTCGATCCCCGTGTGGCCCTCCCCCGCCGCTCTCGATGGCTGGCTGAACCACAGGTGCGCGGTAGCGTTGTTGGCGACCCGCATCGTGTTCGGAGCACCGCCGATCTTGCGCAACGCGGCGGCCAGGCCCGGTGGATACCGCGTCAGAAGCGCGCCGTCCGCGTCGGCGAGGTACTCACGGCGCCGGGAGACCGCCAGGCGGATGAGCTGCGCCGCCAGCGGCGCCAGGAGCACGGCAACGATGCCCAGGATGGCCAGGATCCCGCCCGCGCCGCCTCGTCGTCGTCCGCCGCCCATCCCGCCCCAGAACAGCATGTTGCGCATCCACCCGGCCAGCAGGGCCACGACCCCCACCGACGTGGCCGCAAGCGTGCTCACCAGGATGTCGCGGTTCTTCACGTGGGAGAGCTCGTGAGCGAGCACTCCTTCCAGCTCGACCCGCTTCGTGACGTTCAGCAGCCCCGTGGTCACCGCCACCGACGAATGCTCCGGGTTCCTGCCGGTGGCGAAGGCGTTCGGGGCCTCCTCCTCGATGACGTACAGGGCCGGCTTGGGGATGCCCGCCGCGATGGCCAGGCCCTCCATCAGGTTGTGGAGCTGCGGATACTGCTCCCGGGAGGCCGGCTTGGCCCGGCTGACCCGAAGCACGAGCCGGTCTCCGTAGCGGTACGAGGCGAACGACATGACCGCGGCGATGACCAGGGCCACGATGAACCCCGCCCACCCGAACTCGAACAGGTAGCCGATCAGCCAACCCACCCCGCCGGCCAAGACGAAGACGGACAGGATGAGCAGGATGGAACGCCAGCGGTTCCGGGCAATCTGTTCGTACACCGGCCGGTGACGCTCCTATCGGGAGTGCACTAGAAGTCGACGGCCACGACGCCGCGAGAGTCCTCTTCGGTCTCGAAGAACTCTCGCTCGGTGAAGCCCCCGATGCGGGCGACGATAGTCGAGGGGAACTGCTGGATCTGCGTGTTGTAGCGCATCACCTGGTCGTTGTAGAACTGCCGGGCGAAGGCGATCTTGCCTTCCGTCGACGTCAGCTCCTCCTGCAGCGCAAGGAAGTTCTCGTTGGCTCGCAGCTGCGGGTATGCCTCGGCCAGGGCCAGCAGCCGCCCGAGGCTTCGGGTGATCTCTGTCTCCGCCTGGGCCTGCTCGGGAACCGACCCCGCCTCGATGGCCTGGGTCCGGGCCTTGGTCACCCGCTCGAACAGCTCCCGCTCGTGGGTCGCGTATCCCTTGACCGTCTCGACGAGGTTCGGGATGAGGTCGTACCGCCGCCGCAGCTGCACGTCGATCCCCGACCACGCGTTGTCGACGCGCATCCGGTCGCGGACGAGCCGGTTGTAGGCCACCACGACGTACAGGACGAGAAGGACGACGACGCCGATGGCGATCCACAGCCCGAGCACGGCGGAATCGTATCAGCCCGGCGCTGGAGGGCTGCCCGGCGCGTGCCTTGCGGCGGCGCTTGACGGAAGTGATAATCATTCTCAACTTGAGGATGCGGTCGATCGGCTCGCTTGTCGTCGCGTCGTTGGCGTTGGCGGGATGCACCGAGGCCACGACCGGGAGACGGACCCTCGTGGCGTCCCTGTACCCGCTGGCGTTCGCCGCCGAGCGGGTCGCCGGACCCAGCTGGGACGTCATCGACCTGACGCCGCCGGGGACCGAGGCCCACGACGTCGAGCTGTCGCTGGCTGACCGCACCGACCTCCAGCGGGCCGACCTGGTCATCTACCTCGGGGACCTCGGGTTCCAGCCCCAGGTCGAGGAGGCGGTACGCGACCTGGATCAAAGGGCGCTGGCCGCGGGCGAGGGAGTGATCACGGCGGGGGACGCACCTGATCCGCACGTATGGCTGGATCCCGCAGCGATGGTCACGATGGCCGATAGGGTCGCGGACCGGCTGTCCGCGATCGATCCCGAAGGACAGGAGAGCTACCGGCACCGCGCGGACGCGCTTCGGTCCGAATTGGGTGCGCTGGACGGCGAGTACACGAGCGCGTTGTCGACGTGCCGGTACGGAACGATGATCGTCTCCCACGAAGCCTTCGGGTACCTGGCCCGCCGGTACGGCTTGCGCCAGCTTGGCCTGGCCGGCCCCACGCCCGAAGGCGAGCCCACCGCCAGCAGGTTGGCCGAAGCCGAGGGTCTCCTCCGGAGTGGACAGGCCGGCGCCGTGTTCTACGAGGAGAGCGACGAGGCCCGGCGGATCGCCGGATCCGTGGCCGCCGATGCGGATGTCCCGGCCTTACCGCTCGCCACCCTGGAGTCCCGACCGGCGGCGGGCGACTACCTCTCGGTCATGGAAGAGAACCTGGCGTCGCTGCGGGTCGGGATGGAGTGCGAGTGACCACCGCCGTCGAGCTTCGGAACGTTCGGTTCGGATACGGGCCCATCCCGGTGGTCGACGGCGCGAACCTGCAGCTGGCATCTGGTGAGTTCGTGGTGCTCACCGGTCCGAACGGTTCCGGCAAGTCGACGTTGATCCGGCTCGTGGTCGGGCTCCTCTCCCCCAGCGCCGGGGAGGTCCGCGTCCTCGGGAAGCCGAGCTCTGATCCGGATGCACGCCGCGCGATCGGCTACGCGCCACAGGGATCGCCGGGCCGCCTCGTGCTGCCGGTATCGGTTCTGGAGGTGGTGGAAGCCGGGGTCAGCGCCGCGCGGCCGCTGTTCGGTGGCGCGGGCGTTGACAGAGGACAGGTGAACGGCGCGCTCGAAGCGGTGGGGATGGCCGCGCTGGCCCGGGAGTGCGTGTTCGAGCTGTCCGGCGGCCAGCAGCAGCGCACCGTCCTAGCACGCGCGTTGGTGGGCGACCCGCCGGTGCTGGTGCTCGACGAGCCGACCACGGGCATCGACCGGGCGTTCCGTCCCCGGCTGGTCGAGGAGCTCCGCCACCGCGCGGACGGTGGCGCGGCCGTGATGGTCGTGTCCCACGATCCCGAGGACTTCCATGACGTCGTGGACCGGATCCTGTTCATGGAGGACGGCCGGGTCCGGGACGAGACACATGGCGAGTTCCACGAGCGAAAGGCCGTGCGGTGATCGACGTCCTGTTCACCACGGCGTTCGGGCTGCGGGCCCTGGTCGCTGCCACGGTGGTTGGTGTTGCCGCGCCGGTGGTCGGGGCGTTCCTCGTCCAGCGGAGGCTGTCGCTCGTCGGGGACGGCATCGGGCACCTGGCCCTGGCCGGCGTGGCCCTCGGAGTGCTGGTCGGGG
>DASZKM010000154.1:0-4886 GCA_035947055.1 Actinomycetota bacterium | reverse complement strand
CCGCAAGTCCGAGAACGGAGACTCAGGCACGTCCGAAGGCGGTACGGCGACGAAGGCCGCCGCCGCGGCCCCGGAGAAGAAGTCCTCCCGCCCGGCCCCGACCCGAACGGCCGCCCGCAAGAGCTCGCCGGATCGCCGTCGCCGGCGGGCCGACGTCCCCGCCGCGCGACGCACCGACAAGACCATGCTGATGACCGAGCAGGGCGACCGGTTGCAGATCGGCGTGCTCGAGGATCGCGACCTGGTCGAGCACTACGTCACGCCCAAGGGAGCCACGTCGATGGTGGGGAACATCTACCTCGGGCGGGTCCAGAACGTCCTGCCGGGCATGGAGGCCGCGTTCGTCGATCTCGGACGGGGGCGGAACGCGATCCTGTACGCCGGCGAGGTTTCCTACGACGAGGACGTGGGCGACGGCCACCGCCGGATCGAGGACGTCCTGAAGGCGGGCCAGTCGGTGATCGTCCAGGTCACCAAGGACCCCATGCGCAGCAAGGGAGCCCGGCTCACCGCCCAGGTCAGCCTGCCCGGTCGGTTCGTGGTGTACGTCCCCGACGGAGGGGTCTCCGGCATCAGCCGGCGCCTCCCGGACAAGGAACGCGACCGCCTCCGGCGGATCATCCGCAAGGTCCGTCCCTCCGAGGCCGGCGTCATCGTCCGCACCGCGGCCGAAGGAGCCTCGGAAGAGGACCTCTCGGCAGACCTGGAGCGGCTCATCGAGCTATGGGACGAGGTCAGCAAGAAGGCGAAGAAGGGTCGTCCGCCCAAGCTGCTGTACGAGGAGCCCGAGCTGGTGGAGAAGGTCGTCCGCGATGTGTTCTCGCCCGCGGAGTTCCAGCGGATCGTGACCGATTCCAAGGAGCTGCACGGCCGGGTGGAGACCTACCTGAAAGACGTGGCCCCCGACCTGCTGTCCCGCCTCGAGTTCCACGACGGGCCGCTGCGCCTGTTCGAGGAGTTCCACGTCGAGGAGCAGATCCACAAGGCACTGGAGCGCAAGGTGTGGCTGCCGTCCGGTGGGTACCTGATCATCGAGCGCGTCGAGGCCATGACGGTGATCGATGTGAATACCGGCAAGCACGTGGGCAAGACGAACCTCGAGGAGACCGTGGTCCAGACCAACCTGGAGGCCGCGGAGGAGATCCCCCGCCAGCTCCGGCTGCGGGACATCGGCGGCATCATCGTCATCGACTTCATCGACATGCTGTTCGAGACGAACCGAAACCAGGTCATCCACAAGCTGCAGGAGACGCTGGCCAAGGACAAGACCCGCTCCCAGGTCTTCGACATCACCCCGCTGGGGCTCCTGGAGATGACCCGGAAGAAGGTCTCGGCCGGCTTGCTCGAGTCATTCTCCGAGCCCTGCCCGACCTGCGAGGGCCGGGGTATCTTGCTCACTCACGAGCTCTAGGAGGTTCGGTGTACGCGGTGATCAGGGTCGGAGGCAAGCAGGAACGGGTGAAGCCCGGGGACGTCGTCGAGGTGGAGTTCATGCACGTCGATCCGGGCTCCCAGGTGGAATTCCAGCCGATCCTGGTCGTGGACGACGCCGGCAAGGCCCATCACGGCAAGGGTCTGTCGGAGGCCAAGGTGGTAGCCACGCTGCTCGGTGACAAGAAGGGCGAGAAGGTCAAGGTGTTCAAGTACCGGCAGAAGACCGGCTATCGCAAGAACCAGGGACACCGACAGCTCATGACGCTGCTGGAGGTTCAGGAGGTCGCCCTGGCACCGGGCCAGACGGCCACTAAGCCGGCGGCGGAAGCGGCCCCGGCGCAGAAGGAAGCGGCCGCCAAGAAGCCCGCGGCGAAGAAAGCCCCGGCGAAGAAGACCGCCGCCAAGAAGCCGGCGGCCAAGAAGACGACAGCGAAGAAGACCGCCGCCAAGAAGACCACCGGCCGGAAACCGACCTCCGGCTGATATCCTGGGAGAACCATGGCTCACAAGAAGGGTGCCGCTGCGTCCCGGAACGGACGGGACAGCAAGTCGAAGCGGCTCGGCGTGAAGGCGTTCGGCGGGACTCCGGTCCCGGCCGGGGCCATCATCGTCCGCCAGCGGGGGACCAAGATCCACCCCGGTGCGGGCGTGCGCCGAGGCGGCGACGACACACTGTTCGCCACGGTGCCCGGCCGGGTCCGGTTCCACTCCTCGCGGGGCCGGCGGCTGGTTTCGATCGACTCGGCCTAGCGGCCGGCCACTTCCCGGATAGCCTCTGACCACCCGTCGATCTGTTCCTTGAGCCGCCTGTTCGCCGCACGGAGCTGCTTCAGCGCGGACAAACGTTGCTTCGTTCGGGCCCCGGGGCCGCGCCGTGGGACGGTGCCTGGAAGCGGGGGCGGCTCCACGAAATAGATGAACAGGATCTGGTCCGCTCCGTACGACACTTGAAGGATCGGCGCACCGGGCCGGCGCCGGGCCCGGCGGATGTCGGCGACGGAAACGTCGACCGAGACCGCTTCCCCCGCGAAGCGCAGCATCCCGCCTTGCAGAGACAGGCGGCCGGGCGCGGCGTCAGGACTTCCCGGTCGAACCAACCAGACCGCGGTGGGTTCAGGCAGAGGGCGACTCGCGAACGCGTTTCACCATGAGCGGCCTCCCTATACTCGCGCACGTGGCGGACTTCGTCGACGAGGCGGTGATCTTCGCGCGCGGAGGACGAGGCGGGAACGGCGCAGCTTCCTTCCGCCAGGAGGCGCACACCCCGCGTGGCGGGCCCGACGGCGGTGATGGGGGAAAGGGTGGCGACGTCGTCCTGCTCGTGTCCCCGGAGGTCTATGACCTGTCGTGGGTGGCCCGGCATCCGCACCAGCGAGCGGACGATGGAAAGCACGGCCAGGGGAACAACCGTCGCGGAGGCGACGGGCGGGACCTCATCGTGAAGGTGCCGGATGGAACGCTGGTTCGAGAGGAGCGCGGTCCGGTGGCCGACCTGGTGGGGGCTGGGGCTCGAGCGGTGGTGGCGTCGGGAGGACGAGGTGGCCGGGGCAACGCGTCCCTGTCATCGGCCCGGAACCGCGCCCCGCGCACCGCGGAGCAGGGTGAGGCCGGGGAGGAACATCGCCTCGACCTCGAGCTCCGGCTGGTGGCCGACATCGGATTGGTCGGGCTGCCGAACGCGGGGAAGTCGACGCTCCTCGGTGCGCTGACCGCGGCGAAACCCAAGGTCGCCGACTATCCGTTCACCACGCTGTCGCCGAACCTCGGCGTGGCGGGCGACGACGAGGCCCGGTACGTGGTCGCCGACGTCCCCGGTCTCGTGGAAGGGGCCCATGCCGGGAAGGGACTCGGGGACCGTTTCCTGCGGCACGTGTCCCGGTGCCGGGCCATCGCGTACGTGGTCGATGCTTCCGCCCCCGACCCGCGGGCGGATCTGGAAGCGGTCCGGAAGGAGGTCGAGGCGTTCGACCCGGATATGGCGGCGCGTCAGTCCGTAACAGTGGTGACCAAGGTCGATCTCGTGGCGGCTGACGTGCCGGTCGTGGCCGACGATCAGGTCGCGGTGTCGGGGGTCACGGGCCGGGGGATCGAGGACCTGGCTGAGCGCCTGGCGGACCTCGTGGCCTCCGCGCCGGCGCCCGCTCGTGAATCCCACGTCGTCCTTCGTCCCGGCCGGGAGCCGTTCACGGTGCGCAAGGTGGCGGAGCGTCGCTTCCGGGTCGAGGGCCGATCCGTGGAGCGCTGGGTCCGCGACGCCGATCTCGAGGACCCCCGACAGGTCATCGCTCTCCAGCAGCGTCTCCGCAAGGCGGGCGTGGACAAGCGCCTGGCCCAGGAAGGAGCGCGCGAGGGAGACGAGGTTCTGATCGCCGGCCGAGCCTTCGAGTACTTCCCGGGATGAGCCGAACGCTCCCGGCGGTGAAACGCGTCGTCGTGAAGATCGGCTCGTCCAGCCTGGTGGACGAGGGCGGCCAGGCGTCGGGCCGGAAGCTGGCCAAGGTGGTCCGCGAGGTCGCCGACGTCGCGTCGCAGCGCAAGTGCGTCCTGGTGTCCTCGGGCGCGATCGCCTCCGGCCTCGGCCCGCTCGGCATCGAGAAGCGGCCGCGAGACATGCCCAGCCTCCAGGCCGCTGCGGCTGTGGGGCAGGGACGGTTGATGGCCGAGTACTCCCGGCTGTTCGCGGCTCGGGGGCTGGTCGCCGCGCAGGTGCTCCTGACCCAGGAAGACTTTCTGCGGCGCAGGCATTTCATCAATGCCCAGAACACCTTGGAGCGCCTCCTGAAGGCAGGCGTGATCCCGGTGGTGAACGAGAACGACACGGTGGCAACGGCGGAGATCGCCTTCGGGGACAACGACCGCCTGGCGGCGCTGGTGGCGGTGATGACCCACGCCGACCTCCTGGTGTTGCTCTCGGATGTGGAGGGCATCTACACCCAGGACCCGAAGCGAGGTAGAGGCAAGCTGCTGGCCGAGGTGGGCGCTTCGCACGAGGTGCGAGCGACCGGGCCCGGCACCGGCACTGCCAAGGGCGGCATGGCCAGCAAGCTGGAGGCAGCGACGATCGCCACGTCGGCCGGGGTGGGGGTGGTCGTCGCCCCAGCCCACCGCAAGGATGTGCTCGCTCGCGTTCTGGCCGGCGACCCGGTGGGCACCTGGCTTCCGCCCCGGGCGGCGCGTCAGCGGGCCCGGAAGGCGTGGATCGCTTTCGCCAGCGGGACCCAGGGCCGGATCGTGGTCGACGACGGCGCCGAGCGAGCGGTACGAGACGATGGGCGCAGCCTCCTCGCGGCCGGTGTGACCGGCGTCGAGGGCGCGTTCGAGGCGGGCGACCCGGTGGAGGTGGCTGGACCCTCCGGCGATGCGTTCGCCCGAGGCATCGCCAACTACTCCAGCCGGGAGCTTCCCCGGCTCGCCGGGAAGTCCAGCAAGGAGCTCACTCGACTCTCGGGCGG
>DASZKM010000153.1:0-3484 GCA_035947055.1 Actinomycetota bacterium | reverse complement strand
GGTCCGGCGCCAGAGGTCCCTCGGACTGGGGAAAACGGCCAAGCTCGTGGGTCAGGGCGTCGTCGCCGTGCTGTTCGCCATCGGGCTGACCCGGCTGGCCGGTGCGTCCACCGAGCTGTCGTTCATCCGGGAGACCGGCATCAACCTGGGGATCGGGTTCTTCCTGTGGGTCTTCATCATCATGGCCGCCACGTCCAACGCGGTGAACCTGACCGACGGTCTGGACGGACTGGCAGCGGGGTCGGCGGCCATGGTCATCGCCTCGTACGTGATCATCGCGTTCTGGCAGTTCCGGCACACGTGCTCGCTGATCCCCGGGCCGTCGTGCTACCAGGTCGACCTGTCGACGTCCCTGGACCTGGCCATCCTGGCCGCGGCCAGCCTCGGGGCGGTGGCCGGGTTCCTGTGGTGGAACGCCGCACCGGCCCGGATCTTCATGGGAGACACCGGATCCCTGGCCCTCGGTGGCCTGATCGCCGCACTGGCCATCGCCACCAACACGCAGCTCCTGTTGATCATCCTGGGTGGTCTGTACGTTCTGGAGACCGCGTCCGTGGTGCTCCAGGTGGTGGCCTTCCGGCTGTTCCGCCGCCGCCTGTTCCGGATGGCCCCCATCCACCACCACTTCGAGGTGCTTGGCTGGCACGAGTTCACGGTCATCGTCCGGTTCTGGATCGTGGCCGGCCTCGCCGTCATCTTCGGTCTGGGGCTGTTCTACGCGGACTTCCTGACCCGGGGCGGCGTGACGTGACCGACATCGGCGTGAAGGGCCGGCAGGTCGTGGTGATCGGCCTCGGGGCCAGCGGCCTGGCCGCGGTCAGGGTCCTACTGGATGAAGGTGCCCGGGTCCGGGTCACCGAGTCCCAAGAACGCGAGGCGTTGGCCGATGCCGCGGAGGCCGCCGAGGCCACCGGCGCCGACGTGATGACTGGTGGGCATCGGCCCGAGCATCTCGACGGCGCCGACCTCGTGGTCACCAGCCCGGGCGTTCCCGAGCACGCCGAGGTGCTGCGGATGGCCGCGCACCGGGGTGTGCCGGTGTGGAGTGAGCTGGAGCTCGGTGCCCGTGTAGCCCGGGTGCCGTACGTGGCGGTCACCGGAACCAACGGCAAGACCACCACGATCGAGATGATCGCCGACGTCATGCGTCAGGCGGGCCTGGACGCGGTGGCGTGCGGGAACGTGGGGTACCCGTTCTCCCTGGCGGCATCGGGGAGCCACGACGTGCTGGCCGTCGAGGCGTCGTCCTTCCAGCTGCGGTTCCATCAGAGCTTCCATCCACGCGTCTCCGTGATCCTCAACCTGGCCCCCGACCACCTCGACTGGCACGGATCGATGGGCGCCTATGCGGATGCCAAGCGCCGGGTCTATGAACGGCAGGGGGATGGGGATACCCACGTTGGCAACCGGGATGATCGCCACGCCGCGGCGCTCTCCACCGGCGCCCCATGTTCTTTGGCCTGGTTCACGCTCCAGGAGCCATCCGCGGGGGAGACTGGATACGTGGAAGGAGAGCTCGTGGCGCGTTTCGGCGCCGAGCATCACCTCGGCCGACCGGAGGGAGGACCGGCTCTCCTGGCCGACGCGGCCGCGGCAGCAACTGCGGCCATCGCCTTCGGCATCGACCCGTCGGCGATCGAGGCCGGGCTTCGATCCTTCCGGCCCATGCCGCACCGAGGCGAGGTGGTGGCGGAGGTGGGTGGCATCCGGTTCATCGATGACTCGAAGGCCACGAATCCGCATGCCGCCCTGGCTGCCATCGGCACCCTCGATCGTGTCGTTTTGGTGGCGGGAGGCCGGAGCAAGGGGGTGGACCTCTCGCCGCTGGCGGGAGCGGCGCGGCAGCTGGTCGCGGTGGTCACGCTGGGCGAGGCGGCCCCGGCGCTGGCCGCGGTGTTCGACGGGCGAGTCCCGGTGCATACCGCTGACTCCATCGAGGCAGCGGTTCGAACCGCGCACGCCCTCGCGCCGTCGGGCGGCACCGTGCTCCTGGCGCCGGCCTGTTCGAGCCAGGACATGTTCCGCGACTACGGAGAGAGGGGCGACCGCTTCGCCGCGACGGTTCGGGCACTGGCGGGAGAGGTCCAGGTCCGTGGCTAGGACGTCGACGGCCCGCGCCGTCCCCAACCGCCGCCGGAGCCATCTCCGGGTGGTCCGACCGGAACAGACCGTGCCCCGCGGTGATCGGAGCGTGACGCTGCTGCTGGCGGCCACGGCCGGGCTGGTGGTCCTCGGCCTGGTGATGGTGCTCTCGGCATCCTCGGTGGCCGCGTACCGTGCTTATGGCTCCAGCTTCCTGTTCTTCGTTCGTCAGCTTGCGTATGCCGGCGTCGGCCTCGTCGTGCTGCTGGTCGCGTCCCGCATCCGGTACCGGGCCTGGCAGCGCCTGTGTGTCCCCCTCCTCGTTCTCAGCGGGCTGTTGCTGGTCCTGGTCCTGCTTCCCGGGTTCGGCACCGTGGCCGGCGGCTCGGCCCGGTGGCTTCGCCTGGGACCGGTGACCGTGCAGCCGTCCGAGCTGGCCAAGCTCGCGGTGGTCTCCTTCGTGGCCGCGTTGCTGGCCCGGCGGTGGCGCCGGCTGGACGATGTGCGCCAGGTGACCATGCCCCTGGTCCCGGTCGGCGGCGCCATCTGTGCACTGATCCTCCTCCAGCCGGACATGGGGACAACGGTGATCATCGTCGGCGCGGTGTTCGTCCTGCTGTTCGTGGCCGGGGCACGTATCCGGCATTTGGTGATCGGGGGAGTGGGGCTGGGAACGCTGGGCGTGGGGCTGATGGCGGTGGAGGGGTACCGGTGGGCACGGGTGGTCTCGTTCATCAATCCGTGGTCCGACCCGCAGGGAAGCGGATATCAGACCATCCAGGCAGCAATCGGGTTGTCGTCGGGTGGCCTGTTCGGAGTGGGCCTGGGGGCGGGGCGGCAGAAATGGTCGTACATCCCCAACGCTCACACCGATTTCATCTTCGCCATCATCGGCGAGGAGCTTGGCCTGGCCGGAACCATCACGGTCCTCCTCCTGTTCGGAGTGCTGGTCTACGCCGGGATACGGATCGCGCTGCGAGCCCCCGATACGTTCGGCCGCTTGCTGGCCGCGGGCATCACCGGGTGGCTTGGTATCCAGGCCCTGACGAACCTCGGCGCGGTCACCGGCGTGCTTCCCATCACTGGCGTGCCACTGCCGTTCGTATCGTTCGGCGGATCCTCGCTCGTGGTGTCGATGGCCGGCGTGGGCATCCTGGTGGCGGTGGGCCGGGCTCGACGGACCGCCGCCCGGTAATCCATGCGGGTGGTCATCGGGACCGGCGGCACGGCCGGCCACGTGTTCCCAGCCCTCGCCGTGGCCGACCGGCTGCGGGACGAGATGGACGCCGATGTCCTGTTCCTGGGGCGGGCCGAAGGCCAGGAGGCCGACCTCATCCGCGCGGCGGGCTTCCCATTGGCCACGGTGTCGGCGGTGCCGTTCGTGCGGAGGGCATCATGGGAG
>DASZKM010000152.1:0-12821 GCA_035947055.1 Actinomycetota bacterium | reverse complement strand
GGGAGCGAGGCCATTGTAGGTGCGGAATCTGCCCCGAACACGGAACCCGTCACAATACGTTCCGATGGCCACCGAGGACGGGCGGGAACCGAAGGACTACCAGGAAGCCTTCGCCCGGGTCGAGCGGGAGGTCGACGGAGGGAACGCGGATCTTCGAGCCCTGGGATTCTGGCCGCTGGTCGAGCGGGTGAAGCGCGATCCGGCCGTGGCCCGGCACTGGGCCGCCGATATCGGCCGCATCGACCGGAAGGCGTTCGAGCGGCGGGTCCGGTTCCGTCTTCCGCTGTGGCTCGGGAACCTGCTGCTCGGGGGGGCGAGCGTGGCCCTGGTGGCCCTGGTCCCGGTGGCCCTGGACGTGGCTCGCGATGCCCAACGGCCGGAACCCGTACTCTCCGGGGTGTTGGTGACCCTGTCCGGGCTGGGGCTCGCGGCGACGATCCACGACCTGGCCCATTGGGTCACCGGAAGGCTCCAACGGATCAGGTTCTTCTCCTACTACCTCAACGGGCCGCTGATCATCGAGCCGGCGATCAAGATCGACTACGAGAGCTACATGAAAGCCGAGCCCGGCCGGCGCGCCCTGATGCATGCGTCGGGCGCGCTGGCCTCGAAAGCCGCCCCGTTCGCCGTCTTCGCTGCGGTGTACTTCCCGCACCGAGCGGCGAACTACGATCTCCTGCCGCCCTGGTCACTGTGGGTCCTGCTGGGGTACGGGGTCCTGACGATCCTGACCGACATCTTCTTCTCCACGAAGACCTCCGACTGGAAGAAGGTCCGCCGGGAGCGGCGCCTGGCCCGGATGCAGCAGGCCGGGATCTGACCGCCGACGGCGGTATCATGGAGGCGAAAGCGAGAAGGGCCGGGGAGCTCGGGCAACCGGGCTGAGAGGCCGGCTGATGCGCCGGCGACCCGCGAACCTGAACCCGGTAATGCGGGCGAAGGGAGGTCGGGGCCGCGCGAGCGGCCCTTATTCATGAGCGACACCAGATCTTCGGAGGAACGGCTCCGAGACGATCCGCTGGCCATCGGGGATCGGACGTTCTCGTCCAGGCTGATCGTGGGGACGGGAAAGTTCGGCTCGTACGAGGTGATGCGGAACGCACTGGCCGCGTCGGGGACGGAGATGGTCACCGTCGCGCTCCGGCGCGTGGACCTGGACTCGACCGGCGGCCCGGACATCCTGGAGTTCATCGACCCCGACCGGTACCTGCTCCTGCCCAATACATCAGGGGCCGTGGATGCCGATGAGGCCGTCCGGCTGGCGAACCTGGCCCGGGCCGCGGGGATGCCCGAGTGGGTGAAGCTGGAGGTCACGCCGGAGCCGCGGTACCTGCTGCCCGATCCCGTGGAGACCCTGAAAGCGGCCGAGCGTCTGGTGGCCGAGGGATTCACCGTGCTGCCATACATCGGGGCCGACCCCGTCCTTGCCAAGCGGCTGGAGGAGATCGGATGCGCGACCGTCATGCCGCTGGGCTCGTGGATCGGATCGAACCGGGGCCTGAGGACCCGCGACGCCGTCCAGATCATCGTGGAGCAGGCCGGCGTCCCGGTGGTGGTGGACGCCGGGCTGGGGGCCCCCTCGCACGTCGCCGAGTGCATGGAGATGGGGTGCGACGCCGTGCTGGTGAACACGGCCATCGCTGTCGCCGGCGATCCCATGGAGATGGCCCGGGCCATCCGGCTGGGCGTGGAGGCCGGGCGGCGGGCGTTCCTGGCCGGACGACCCGGAGAGCGGGCCGAGGCCGAAGCATCCAGTCCCCTCACGGGGTTCCTGGACCGCTTGGTCACCTCCCAGGCCGATCCGGGTGTGACCGAACCATGAGGATCGATTCGCTCACCGACCTCGCCGCGCCGGTCGACGATCGCGACGGGTTCGAGCAGCCGTGGCCGCGACGGACGTTCGCCTCGGAGCTCGCCCGCCTGCCGATCGACGACCTGCTGGTCCTCGCGAACGAGGCGTCGCCGGCGCGAGTGGCCCGCGCGCTCCGCACGGAGCCCATCGAGCGGACCATCGAAGACTTTGCGGCGTTGCTGTCGCCGGCCGCCGCTGAGCGGCTGGAGTCCCTGGCCCGGGCGGCGCGGAGGCTCACCCTGGCCCGGTTCGGGCGGACCATGCACATGTACGCGCCCCTGTACCTCTCGAACGAGTGCCTGACAACCTGTGCGTACTGTGGGTTCGCCAAGAGTCTTCCGGTGGCCCGAAAGACGCTCGGCCATGGCGAGGCGCTCCAGGAAGCCAAACACCTTCTGGCGCAAGGGTTCCGCTCCATCCTGTTGCTGACCGGGGAGCATGAGCGGGCCACCGGCGTCGAGTTCCTGGAGCGCCACCTCCGGTCGCTGTCGCTGGCCGTGCCGTCGCTGGCGGTCGAGGTGCAGGTGTGGGGCGAAGGCGACTACCGCCGATTGCGGGACGCGGGGTGCGAGGGGGTCGTCATCTACCAGGAGACCTACGACCCCCGGCGGTACGCGGAGGTCCACGTGGCGGGCCGGAAGCGCGACTACCGCTGGCGGCTGCTCGGCCCGGAACGTGCCGCCCGGGCAGGGATGCGCCGCGTGGGTGTCGGAGCACTCCTGGGACTCAGTGACGACTGGCGGTTCGAGGCGCTGGCCGCGGCGGCCCACGCCCGGTTCCTGATGAAGGATCACTGGCGGTCGCAGGTCACCGTGTCGGTTCCGAGGATCCGGCCCTCGGGCAGCGGATTCCAGCCGCGGACCGAGGTCGGGGACCACGAGCTGACCCAGCTGATCTGCGCGCTGCGGTTGTTCCTTCCCGACGCGGGCCTGGTGCTGTCCAGCCGGGAGCGGCCCGAGCTCCGGGATGCCCTGCACCGGATCGGGATCACGCACACCAGTGCGGGTTCACATACCGAGCCGGGTGGGTACGAACATCCCGGTGAGGCCGAGCAGCAGTTCGAGGTGGCGGATCACCGATCGCCCGCAGAGGTCGCGGAATCGCTCCGGGCCATGGGGTACGAGCCCGTGTGGGAGGATCCCGCGCTTCCGACCGGCGTGGCCCGGGGACTTCGGGCCGGCGCCGTTTCCTGACGTGCGGGTCGTTGCCAACGGCACGGCCGTGGACCTCGACGATGGGACGACCGTGGCGCAGTTCATCGAGAGCCGGAACCTCGATCCCCGATACGTCGTCGTGGAGCGCAACGGCGAGCCCCTCGAACGAGCGCGGTACGAGGAGACGCACTTGACCGACGGCGACCGGCTGGAGCTGGTCCGGGCGGTGGCTGGCGGATGAAGCCGGGGGACCGTCACGACCGCTTGGCCCGGGCTCGTCTGTACGTGGTGAGCGGGGCCAGGGAGAAGACCGGTGATCTCCGCGAGTTCCTGGACGCCATCCTGTCGGCGGGCGTCGACATCGTCCAGCTCCGCGAAAAGCATGCCGACGCTGCCGAGCTCATCGGGTGGGGCAAGGTGTTCCGCGAGACGACCGACCAGCACGATGCGCTGTTCATCGTCAACGATCACCCCGGCGTGGCCCTGGCCGTCGAGGCGGACGGCGTCCACGTCGGTCAGCTCGACCTTCCCCCCGCCATCGCCCGGCGGGTGGTCGGCAACAGCGGCATCGTGGGCCTCTCGACGCACTCTCGGGAGCAGTGGGACGGCCCGAACGACGACGCGGACTACCTGTGCGCGGGGCCCGTCTGGGAGACGCCCACCAAGCCGGGCCGGCCGGCCGCGGGACTGGACTACATCCAGTACGCCGCGAAGAGCGGCGAGGAGCGGCCCTGGTTCGCCATCGGGGGCATCGATCAGGAGAACCTGCCGGAGGTGGTCGAGACGGGCGCCCGCCGCATCGTGGTGGTCCGCGCCATCACCGAGGCGAAGGATCCAGCAGCGGCCGTCACGGCCCTGGTCGACCAACTTCCTTCACCCGACTGATCGCGGGTGGATATCCCGGCCTAGCGGAGCCAGGTCTTGACGATGACCTTGAGGAACTGCCAGCCGTACTTGAACGGCGGCGGCTTCTTGGTGGCGCCGCTGGCCCGGGCCCGGACGGTGATCGGCACCTCGCGGATCCGGGCCCGCTGCCGCAGCGCCTCGATGATGATCTCCGACGTCCAGAACTGATCCTCCTGCAGGATCCACTTCCGGAGCGACTCGGTCCGGATGGCCCGGTAGCCGTTGGATACGTCGGTGATGCGGGTTCCCGTCAGCAGGCTCACGAGCCGCGACAGCGTCATCACGCCCAGATGGCGGACCCGGCTCTCCCGCTCGAACGTGCCGAGCACGCGCGAGCCCTGGACCATGTCGGCCTCTCCCCGGAGGATCGGCTCTACCAGGAGCGGAAGCTCGTTCGGGTCGTGCTGCCCGTCGGCATCGATGGACGCCACCACCACCGCATCGAGCTGCAGGGCCAGCTCGTAGCCGACGCGGACGGCCTGGCCCCCTCCCCGGCGGATGGGCAGCCGTGCCACCAGCGCTCCCGCTGCGCGGGCTGCCTGCTCGGTGCGGTCCTCGGACGCGTCGTCCACGACGAGCGGCACGACCGGATGGCCGTCGATCTTCTCCGGCATGGCCCGCAGGACCTCTCCGACGTTGGCCTCCTCGTTGTGCGCGGGGAGCGCCACGACCACCCGGTCGCCGGCCGGCAATCCCTCCAGCTCTTCCCTGGACAGCGAGTTCGTTCCCATCCACTCCATCAGGAGCTGGAAGTCCCGGCGGTACACGTCGAGCTCGCTCGTGTTGCGGAGCAACAGGAGCAGGAGGATGACGTTCCCGAGCAGGGCCACGCCGACCAGCCGCTGGACGCCTCCCACCGTGCGGCGGAAGTTGAACACCCCCAGGAGCGGATCGAACACCGACGGGGTAGCCGCCAGCAGCAGGATGGCCACGGCCAGCGTCGCGGAGATGATGAGGTTCAGCCGGGTGATCCGACGCCGGCGGTACCGGATCAGCGCCGACAGGAGCAGGGCTCCCGCCAAGAGGGCCCCGAGGATGCGAAGGGCGATCAACCGGGATGCGGTGCGGGCTCCCGGTCGGCGGGGCGCCACCGGGTGCGGGGCATGATGCGTTCCATGATGACGCGGTCCTTGTACCGGCCGATGGTGTCGAACATCGACTCGACCAGGGTCTCCGACAGGTGGTGGGGTTTCATGCCCAGCTCAAGGAGCTGAGCGTTGACCGCCTGGTAGTGATGGTCCTCGGCCTCGATGCGTGGGTTCTCAACCCGCTCGATGGCCACCTTGAGCCCGACGTCCTTCCCGGCCCGGACCACCAGCTCGGCCAGCTCGAGGACCGAGAACGTCTCGGTGAACTGGTTGAACACCCGGTACTCACCGGCGCCCGGCGGGTTGAGCGCGGCCAGCTCGACACATTGCAGGGTGTCGACGATGTTCAGGTACCCGCGGATCTGCCCTCCTCGTCCGTACACCGTGAGGGGATGGCCGATGACGGCCTGGAGGCAGAAGCGGTTCAGCGTCGTACCGAAGATCTCGTCGTAGTCGAACCGGGTCAGGAGACGCTCGTCCCTGGTCGTCTCCGTGGTGTGCACGCCATAGACGACTCCCTGGTTCAGGTCCGTGCTGCGCAGGTCCCAGATCTTGCAGGCCAGCTGGATGTTCACCGAATCGTGGACCTTGGACGCGTGGTAGAAGGAGCCGGGCTGCTTGGGGTAGGGGAGGACGTCGGACCGGCCCTTGTGATGGATCTCGATGAACCCTTCTTCGATGTCGATGTTCGGCGTGCCGTACTCGCCCATCGTGCCCAGCTTCACCATGTGGGCTTCCGGGGCCAGGTCGCGCATGGCGAACAGGACGTTCAGGGTTCCAACCACGTTGTTGTACTGGGTGAAGACGGCGTGGGCGCGGGACACCATCGAGTAGGGGGCCGAGGGCATCTCGCCGTAGTGCACGATGACCTCGGGCTGGTATGACCGGAACAACCGCTCGACCAGGCTGGGGTCGCACAGGTCTCCTTCGGTGACCCCGATCGTGCGGCCGGTGATCTCGCGCCAAGCGGTTGCCCGAACCTGGAGGTCGTCCCCGATGGGTAGCAGAGAACCGGTCCCGTTCTCACGATGGGCCCGGCGGCGCAGGTAGTTGTCCAGGACATGCACGTCGTGGCCACGCTCAGAGAAGTGCATGGCCGTGGGCCAGCCCAGATAGCCATCGCCGCCGAGGATGAGGATGCGCATCGGACTCCCTGCCAGAAGGTGGCCTATTGTAAGGCACCCGTGAGCTCGTCAAATGGCGGCCCGCGGCACGCCGGCCCGGTCCTGGTCATCACCACGATGCTGGTCACGCTGGTGTCCGCGTGCTCATCGACACCGGTGTCCGTGCAAGGGCTTCCAGGCCCGGAGCAGATGGCCCGGCGCCTGGGATCGGACGTTGTGGGCCACCTGGCCCGCGGCTACGTCTCCGGACGATCCGGCGAGATCCTCCTGGTGCCGGAGCCGTGGAACGTGCTGGGCAACTGGACGGGCGGCGTGCGGGGCGTCGACGATCCGCGAACCACCCACGCCACGCCCTGGTCGTATCACCAGCGAGTACCGCTGATCCTGTACGGTCCGGGCTTCGTCCGTGCCGGCCTGCGTCCGGAGCGACCGGTCGACGTTGCCGATCTGGCCCCCACCTTCGCCGAGCTGATGCGGTTCCGGTTCGAGGCACCCGACGGCCGGCCGTTGCGAGAAGCGCTTCGGCCGGACCTGGGTAAGGTGCCTCGGGCCATCGTGGTCGTGGTGTACGACGGCGGGGGGTGGAACCTGCTCGAACAGTGGCCCGACGCCTGGCCGGTGCAGCGCCGGCTGGCGGAGGCAGGAACGATGTACGTCAACGCCACGGTGGGCTCCTCACCGTCTCTGACGGCACCGGTGCACTCGACGATCGGAACCGGGGCTTACCCGCGTGTCCACGGGATCGTGGAGAACACGGCCCGGATGCCCGATGGCTCGATCGGTGACGTGTACGGGGAGGACGCCGACCCCTCGCTGCTGGAACAGCCCACGTTGGCGGATGTATGGGACCGGACGAACGGGGACCGGCCGTGGGTGGGGATGCTGGGCACGGAGGGATGGCACCTGGGAATGCTGGGGTCGGGCGGATCGAGCGCCGAGCAGGACGTGGCCGTGCTCTGGAGCCACGGCCGGGAAACGTTCTGGACGAACGAGGACCGGTACCGGCTCCCGGACTACCTCCCGGGTCCGGAGGTGTTCCGGCACCGGACCCTGGAGATCGATGGGACCGACGGCGCTCTGGACGGGAGATGGCGCGGAAACATACTGTCCGCCGACACGTATGCGTACACCGGATCGCCGGCGTTCGCTTCCTACCAGGGAGACGCCGCGATCGAGATCCTCCGCCGCGAGCCGATCGGCGAGGACCGTCTCACGGATCTGTTCTTCGTGGAGATGAAGACCACGGATGTGGCCGGGCACGTGTGGAACATGCTCGGGCCGGAGTCCGAGGAGGTCCTTCGGGCCCAGGACAGGGTACTCGGTGCCCTGCTGAAGACGCTGGACGAGGAGATCGGCCGTAACCGCTACGTGGTCGCCATGACCGCCGACCACGGTCAGACCCCGCGACCGGATGTCTCCGGTGGCTTGCGCGTCGACCGGAATGCGGTGTTGGAAGACGTGAACGAGGCGTTCGGAGAAGTTGTGGAGGCCGTCCATCCGTCCGACCTGTTCCTGGACATGGATGCCGTGCGTGCGGAGGGCGTCTCCGTGGAGGTCATCGCCCGGTTCCTGGGTGATTACCGCTACGGGGAAGGGCTTCCCGACGGGACCGATGAGGATGCCATCCCGGAAGCCGTCCTGAACCGGCGGGTGTTCGCGGCGGCTATCCCCGGGTCGTTCATCCAGGGACTGACGGAGGGTGAGATCGCCGCCTTGGGGCCCGGGAGCTACGCCGAGTCAGACCTCACCACTCCGCCCGCGATCCCATCCTTCGCGTTTCGAGCGGCCGGGGGGCGGGAAGCGGCACGATCGGAGGTGACGCCATGAACTGTGCGCACGAGGGCTGTGGCTGTCAGGTACAGACGGGCCAGGGATTCTGCAGCGAGTTCTGCGAGGAGCACGTGTCGTCCGGGCCGACCGGTGAGCCCTGCGGCTGCGGGCATCCGGAGTGCCGGGCGGCCTGACGTCCCCTGGCTCGTCAGACGTTCAGATAGGGGTTGTCCGGCCGGGGGATCGGCTCGATCGCGGCCGCATCCACCACGACCTCTCGGCCCACCGGATAGAACGTGCCCGACACGCGGACCCATTCGTCGGTCCGGAAGCGGTCGGGCGGAGCGCCGACGACTCGAACCTGCACGCCCAGGGCGTCCGCCACGCAGCACGACACGATGAACCTGGTGAGCATGAACTCGTCCGCGGGCTGGCCGTCGCGGCGGGCCACGATGCCATCGAACGTCACCGATGTTCCCGCCCGGCGGATCAGCGATCTCCGCGCATCCTGCGACCAGCCGGCCGCGGCAACGCTGGCCAAGGTGACGGGTCCGCCGGTCTCGAGGTTGGGGGCGGTGGTGACCAGGCCGGTGCTCAGCGTGCGGCGGGACGCAGCGAACGAGCCCAGCGTCGCCGGCGGCAGGGCCAGCAGCACGGCCACGGGGAGGACCACGAACCCGAGCCCCCAGACGGTGCGGCGGCCCAGCGGCTCGGGTATGCCCGTACGGGCGGAGGCCAGTCGTCCGGCGGCCGATACCGTCAGGAGGATCGCGCCGACCGGCACCACCCACGCCGTCCGTGACGACAGGTACAGCGAGGTTCGCCCGGACAGCAGCAGGAACCAGAACAGCGCGGCCCACGCGGCCAGCGCGCCGCCCACGGCCACGCGCAGGGGACTCCAGCTCCGGGTCATCCGAACAGCACCTGCATCCACAGCGAGCCGGCGAGTGTCACGGCGAACACGGCGGTGGTTACGGTCACCGCGAACCGGCGGTTGAAGGTCCCGGCGTAGAGCACCCCGAGCTTGGCGTCGATCATCGGCCCCACCACCAGGAAGCCCAGCTGCGCGGCCATGCCGAACTGCACGAACGACGCGGCCACGAACGCGTCCGACTCGGAGCACAGCGACAGCATCGCGGCCAGGACCATGAGCGCCAGGACCGAAAGGATGGGTGTTTCGGCCACGCCTCCGATCACCGATTGCGGGACGAACGTCTGCAGGGCGCTGGCCACTGCGGCCCCCACGATCAGGTACTTGGTCAGCATGCTGAAGTCCGCCCCGAGCTGGCCGAAGTACCGGGCCCACCGGCCTTCCCGCGAGTCCCCGGAAGCGCCGTGGTCGTGACCCGCTCCGCGGGCTGGATCTGCGTCGCGGAGGAGATCGCCGCGGCTCCGGGTGGCCATCACCCACCCGACCGCCATGGCCACGACCAGCCCCAGCCCCGCGCGGCCCAGGACCATCGGCCACAGGATGTCCCGGCCCCGGTAGGCCACCGCCGTGGCGATCAGAACCACCGGGTTGAGGATCGGGGCGGCCAGCATGAACGTAATCGCCGCGGCGGGGGTCAGCCCCTTGAGCAGCAGGCGGCGGGCCACGGGGACGGAGCCGCACTCACAGACAGGGAACGCGAACCCTCCCAGCCCCGCGACCGGCATCTGGAGCGGACGGGGGAGGCGGGCCAGACGGGCGAACGCGCTGGCCGGGATGAATACCTCGATGAGCGCGGAAACCGCGGCACCGAGGGCGATGAACGGCAGGGCCTCGACCAGCAGTGAGCCGAACACGAGGATGAAGTTCTGGACGGCGGGGACTCCCGCGCCGTTGACCAGGCGCACCAGGAGCGCCGCGGCAGCGAGGGCGGCCAGCACCAGGATCCCGTTCCGCCACGCGGGGTCCGTTCGTGCCAGTTGGGGAGCCTGGATGCGAGTACGAGACTGAGTCACGGCCATCAGCAATACCTGGCGAAGGTCACCGCGACCTGCGCGAACACGTCGGCGAAGAGTGAAGAACCGTCGGGGGCTTCGATCTCGCGGAGAGCGTTCACGACCCTATCATCGGTGATGCCCGTCCTGGCCAGGGCCTCCTGGTCGAGGAAGAACCCCCCAACCGCCGTGGCTTCGACCACGTCTTCTCCGAGGGCCCGTTGCAGCGCCCGTTCGACGGAGGCGACGGGGACGACCTCCGTCGGCGAGACCGACTCGGATCCGGTCGCGGTGACCACCAGCAGCATCGAGCGGTCCGCTGCATCTCCCGCGGCTTCGATCAGTGGACCGAGGGCGGCATCCAGCTCGCGGACCGGACCCTCCATCACAACGGCCAGCAGATCCGGGACCGTGTCGCTCCCGTACCCGGACCCCAGGATGCGCCTGACCAAGCCGACCTGCTCGCTTGGCGTCGATCGGTCGCTCAAGACGACGTCGTCCCGGTCATGCTCCAAGTACCAGTTCCGGCCGATGAGACCGCGGTCGCCCGGCTCCGTGCCCACCAGCCCGATCCGGGGGGCCTGTCTCCGCAGCTCGTCGAGGTCATCACCGAGCCCGGCGATGACGCTGAATGGAGACCCCCGGTCGAATGCCCGGACCACCCGGCCCCGGTCGTTGCGCACCAGCGTCCCGGTGATCCCGTGGTCCCGGGGCAATCCGCCGGTCCCCACGGTCGTGAGGACACTGGTGGGATCGAGAGGCAACGACCCAGCTTGCGCCGCCCCCGACCCGGTGGCCCCCTTGAACAGGGCGTTCAGCTCCAGCCAGTTCACGGCGTGGGCTCCCGAGGTCTTCAGGTCCGTGGACCCGACGCCCTTCCACACCACCAGCAGCACCAGCCGAGGTCGTGGCGCCTGGGGGCGGGGATCACCGTACAGAGGGAGGGCCTCGCCGGACCGAACGCCGGGATGGGGACGGTCAAGGCCGATGATGGCGCTGATGGTCGGAGCCACGGCGTCGAGACGGACGGAGTGGGGAACGTCGGGCAGCAGCTCGGGGACCACGCCGTCGGCACCGAATGGAACGAAGACGAGAGGGACCGTCTCCCGCGCCGGGTCCACCGATGGCCACCGGGCCTCCGGCCGGGCGGTGCTGCCCACCACGGTCGCTCCCTCGCTGGTCACCGCCATGACGTGCGGGGAGCGGCCGTCGCGGAACCCCGCCGCCAGCAGGTCCCGGACGTCGCGGGGCAAGGAACAGAACGGGACCCTCGCCGTGATGGGTGCGGCCCGTTCGCATGCCCGGCCGACGCATAGCGTCACCAGTACGATCGCGGGGACCGCCACCGCCAATGCGGCGACCAGGAGCGCGATCAGTCGGCGGTCCGGCGACATGGCGGTCATTGTCCCAAGCGAGGAGGTTCCGGCGTGAACGTGGTGCTCAGAGGCGCTCGGCAGCTGGTGGTCCTTGCCGTGGTGGCCTCGGCGTGCACCGGAGAGCCATCCACCCCGTCGGGCCCGCCACCAGGGGCGCCGAGCGTCGACCGGATGCTTCGGGACCTGGGCGGCGACGTCGTCACCGCATTGGTTCGCGGCTACCACGGCGGAGTGTCCACCGACGTCGCCTTCGTGCCGAAGCCTCACAACGTCGTGGTTCGGTGGAGCGGGCAGGGCCTGGGAACCGATCTTTCCGATCCCCGGACCACCCACCCCACGCCGTGGGACTACCACCAGCGGGTGCCGATCGTGCTGTACGGGCCCGGGCACGTCCGTCCCGGCGTGCGCTCGGCGCGATCACTGGATGTGGCCGACCTCCCGGCCACGTTCACGCAGCTGACCGAGTTCCCCTTCGGAGCACCCGACAGCGATCCGCTGCGGGAGGCGGTGCTTCCCGGACGCCCACCGCCCCAGGTCATCGTGCTCGTTGCCTACGACGGCGGCGGTTGGAACCTGCTGGAGCAATGGCCGCGGGCGTGGCCGTTCCTCCGTCAGCTGATGGCAGCCGGCGCCGTCTACACGAACGCCACGATCGGGTCGGCACCCGCGGTGACGTCGGCGATCCACGCCACGATGGGCACGGGGGTGTATCCGCGTACCCACGGCGTCTCGGAGATCACCGCTCGCCGACCGGACGGTTCGATCGGGGACGTGTTCTTCGGCGAGGAAGCAGATCCCCGTCTCCTGAAGGCGCCGACGTTCGCCGACACGTGGGACGCGCACATGGGAAACCGCTCCTGGAACGGGCTGCTGGCCTACGAGTCGTGGCACCTGGGGATGATGGGGCGAGGAAGCGGCGTTCCGGGTGGCGATCGAGACGTCGCGGTGCTGTGGGAGCAGGAGCCGGGCCTGGGGCAGTTCTTTGTCAACGAATCGCTGTACACGCTCCCGGACCGGCTGCCGGGGGACGGGGATCTGGACCGCCAGCTTCGCAGGCTCGACGGGGAAGACGGCGCCATCGACGGGTCGTGGCGAGGCTACGACCTGACCGACCCGCGGGTGGTCCCCGCCACGCCGGCGTTCGTGCGTCATCAGGGCGAGGCGCTGGTCGAGATGATCCGCCGGGAGCCGGTCGGCGAAGATGCCATCACCGATCTCTTGTTCGTCGAGCTGAAGCCCACCGACTTCGGCGGACATCTGTGGAACATGGTGGCGTCCCAGGAAGCCGAGGTGTTGCGGGCCCAGGACGACGTGCTGCGCTCGCTGGTCGCCGAGCTGGACCGCAAGGTCGGTCAGGGCCGCTGGGTGTTGGCGTTCACCGCGGACCACGGGCAGACCCCGAAGCCGGAGACCACGGGCGGGCTCCGGATCCATCCCGACCTACTGGGAAGGAAGGTCGAGGAGTACTTCGGACGATCGGTCGTGGAGAAGGTCACGCCCACCGGACTGTTCCTGGACCACGACGTGCTCGGGGAAGCGGGCATCGCGCTGGAGGATGTGGCCAGGTTCGTGGCCGACATCCGCTACGGGGATGCTTTGCCCTCCGACGTCGACCGCTCGTCCATCCC